>NZ_ALNN01000052.1:0-19688 GCF_000293175.1 Capnocytophaga sp. CM59 | reverse complement strand
GAAACAAATAAATCATCTAAAGGCCTTTGCTTTAGCTTTCTTTTATATCAATTATGGGTATATCTAAAGTTGTATCATACTTTTTGAAGCACCACCTTATTTTTTAATACTAATACAGATATACTGACCTCGTGGGTTATAGTACCCTTTTTGATCCCAACGAACAGAGACATTAATTACTTTGGCATAGAGACTTCCGTCACTTCCCATAAAGACTTGTTCTCTATCCTTTTCATCTAATACTAATGCCCACTGGGTAAAAGCGGTTGAAAATACTTGCTTTATTTTATTTGTCTCATCAATACTATAAAGTGAAAATTCAGTAACTCCTTCATAGACATTGTCTAATAGAGTCATAAAATATTGTCTATCTGGGGTAATATAAGGATAAGCGGCTAAAGTAAACTTTTTACCTGTGGTTTTGTCAATCAAGATATAATCCCAATATTCATAGCCAGTAATACAGATAAGATATTGATTTAGAAAGGGTATTTCCCCCATATAGGTATGTTCTATTCTATTGTCATCGTACTTAGGTGCAAGGCTATCAATATAAGTAACATATTTGTTTTTGCACTCCTGACAAGGAAGGCGCAGTTTCCCTTTTACTTTTTTGATAGTATTGGTAGTATCTATAAAATCAACCGCATTGGCTTTTTGAGCGAGATATTCGTCTTTAGTCACAAAACGAATGTTTATTTTCTTGAGCGGTTTCTTGTCTTCAGTAGTAATCAGCTCTTTATAGTTAAGTTTTATTTGGCTAATATCGCCCGTTTGTTCTCTCTTTATAAAGAGTTTTTCCCATTGCCACAAGATAATCTCCTCGCCATCGCGCTTGTACTTCCTTTGGGTGCGCTGTTTTATGCCATACCAATACTTAAATTCTTGAACTACCTCTACTTTTTCAGCATAAGGTAATTTACCAAGATGCGTACTTTTGTCGTCGGCTTCTTCATAAAGTTCAATACTATCGCGGGTGGTTACATAAACTTCTTTAATGGTAGGTGCATTATAATCAATAGGGTTCCCTATTCTTTTACCTTCAGAGTGTGTTTCCTCAACTGAATCCTTCTTTTCTGTATAAACCACATCAGCTGTTTTTACTGCCTCCCCTTGGACAGGAGAGGATGAGAAATATTGGCAGCTGCAACAGAGGAGTAATATGGCACTTAAGAGGGGTTTCATTTTGTTAAATCGTTTTTGAGTTTGCTGATTTCTTTTTGGGTATCGGTAATGTATTATATCAATATCGGTGGCTTGGTGGATAGATTGTTCGATTTCGGCTTTAATTTCGTTGGTAGCATCACATATTTAGCGTATGGTTCTGCCCAGGGTAACACCAGAAAAGGCTTGCTGTATGGTGTGAATGAGGTTTGTCAATTTGCTGATTTTTCTCATTTGTTGATTACTTTTTCTATTGTATATAAGTTGTTTTCATCTAACAAACTATCTAAAAAAGAACTCTTTAGAAGGTACGTATTGTTTTTCTTTATTATTTTTATATAATCCTCACTTTTCAAATCTACAAATGAAATTTTGTTGTTTTTTTCTTCTTCAAAAACATATTCCTTATCATTACTTTTATCATAAGTTTCTATCTGCAAACGAGCAATATTATCATCTATTTTTACTAAGATTTTTCCCCAAGCACGAGGGTCTGCCTTTTCTTCTTTTAAATATAAAAAATGACCTGAGTATGTTGCCAACCAATCTGATGAGTACTTAATTGCACCTTGTTTAATAAGATACGAAATAATCTCTTTGTCTCCTATTTTGCGAGCTAATCCAAGAGGTGTTAGTCCTTCTTCTGTATATATTTGATTTATATCTGCTTTGTTTTCTATAAGATATTTAACAATAGGCAAATGACGATTTTCTATAGACACAAACAAAGCATCATATATCAAATAATCATCTTTTTTTGCAAATCTACTATTTGCTCCTTTAGCAAGAAGTTGTTTTACATTGTCCAAATTTCCTCTTTTACACTCTATACCCAGCTGAGTATATTTAAATACATTTTCTTTGTAATAAAAAGAGTCAATAGCAATTGAATTTTCTTTGATATCAGCAACATAAGTTTTCTTATGTTCTCTACAAGCGGTTATAAAACTGCTAAGAATAAAAAGAAATAGTATTTTTTTCATCTAATTATAGAATTTTGATTTCAATTCGCTAAAGCCTCTAAGTCCTGATGGTTCTTTGTGGAGGTTTTTGGAGCATTCATCATGATTTACTAATTTCTCATTTGCTAATTATTTTGGATTATTTTTTAGAGGTAGGAATATCAGACAAGTCGAACGAGTCAGACTCTGAATCCCTGAAACTTGATGCCTGGCCTCTATTTCACCCTACACCCCGTAGCCTCCGCTGCCTCACAGACTAAGTTCTTGAGTTTGATTAATATTGCCATAGAGTTAATTTACTTGTTTGTTGATTTTAGATAGCTCTTCTTCTACTTCCTCGTATAGTTGGCAGTACTGATGCCACCATTTGCGCAACAGCTTGTTGCGTAAATGTATCTTTCTGTTTTTCAGAATCCTGAATTAGTGCAACAAGTTGTTGCACTAATAGCATATCAGCATTAGCTGAAGTGATAAGCCGTACTTGAGTACGTTCTATATCTGCACCAATAGCTTGTACTACAAAGGACAAATCTTTAGGCCTTATGTTCTGAGGCATATTTTCCATGATGTACTTTTTTACTAATAAATCTCAATTATAATATTCTACTGAATATTCCCTTCTTACTTTTGATATATAAGAAACTGTGAGTCTATAGGGTTAATTTACTAATTATCAGTAGACTGATTTGACAATACTTTGCGTAGTTCGTCTATATCGGGTAATACACGCTGAAGCTGTTCAGGCATTTCAGCAGTAGTGGTATAGCGGGCTACTCCCATTGGTTTGTTATAGTCTTGAATAACGTATTCTACAAAATCTCTATTAAAGTCTTTGCAAAGAATGATACCTATGGTAGGATTCTCGTGTGGTTTCTTTACAGTGTCATCTAAGATTCGCAAATAGGCCGTGAGTTGTCCTAAATAAGAGGGCTTGAAATTGCCTTTTTTGAGTTCCACACATACCAAACAGTTAAGTTCGCGGTTAAAGAAGAGCAAATCAGGATATTGTTCCACCTCAAACACTTCCAAATGGTATTGATTGCCTACAAAAGTAAAGTCTTTGCCGAAAGTCATGATAAAGTTCTTTACATTGTGGATAATCTGTTGTTCTACTACCCTTTCGTCTATATCCGCGAGATCACGTTCCCCTATCTCTTCTACATTGATAAAATCGAGCAAATACTCATCTTTGAACATTTCAACTGCTTTACGTGCTAATTTCTTAGAAGGGAGCGTTTGGGAGAAATTATTAGGGATAGGTTCCTTTTGGAAGACACCTTCATCTATAATCTTCATCAAAGTATATTTACTCAGATGTTCTTTAGCACATTTACGGATATAAAACAAACGCTCTTCTATATCCTTCACTTTTGCTATGATAATACTATGATGAGTAAATGGTACCTCAAGAAAAGTATTGTCATAAAGCATATCAAAACGCGGTAACAATATGGGTGCTTCTATTCTTTCTAATTCGCCAACCGCGGTTGGCGAATTGATAAAACTTTCTTTGTCAGCAATTTGTAATTCGGCAACCGCGGTTTCCAAATTAGTATCCAGCCCCTGCCACGCCTCATAAAAGGCACGCATATTTTTGATAGCAGAAGGGCTAAAACCTCTAAGTCCTGGTAGTTCTTTGTGGAGCTGTTCAGAAATAGCTTTTATAGCTCCTGTACCCCATACTCCTTTACGGGTATTTTGGGAGACATAGCGCCCTACACCGTAATACAACGAGAGTTGTACGGCATTTACTTGCTTAGCAGCCGTATATTGACTGCTGAGAATGGCTTCTTTTATCTGCTCAGTGGCAGTGGTATAATTTGATATTGCCATAAGGTTCGTTTTTCGCTTTTCACTCACATACCCTGTGGTCACTCGTTGGCTTTACTAAAAATAACCGTTGAGCAGTTTCCTCCAAAGCCAAAGGAGTTGGACAGCACATGCTTAATAGGCTTGCGCTTGAGGGTTGTCTGTGGGCGGAGGGGTACCTCTGGCATAGGGGTTTGCCAATTTAGGTTAGGCCATACAGCCCCTTCTTGAATTGCCAAAAGGCTGAAGATTGCCTCCACAGCCGAGGCAACCGCAAGGGTATGCCCTGTAAAGGGTTTGGTAGAGCTAAAGTCAGACACCTCATCGCCAAAGATACGCATCAGAGCACGGCTCTCAGAAAGGTCATTGTTCACCGTGGCGGTACCATGGGCATTGACATAGTCTATATCGCTGGGGGCAAGTCCGCTTATAGCCAAAGCCTGTTGCATAGCCAAGAAAGCCCCTTCCCCTTCTTCGGAGGAGGCTGTTTGGTGATAGGCATCATTGGCATTGCCCCACCCTGAGAGTACTCCTATGATGGTTCTGCCCTCGGCTAACGCGGTAGTCTCTCGCTCCATGATAAGGAAAGCCCCCGCCTCCCCCAGATTCAGCCCCTTACGATGTGCATCAAAGGGCGTACAATCAGCATCGGAGAGGATCATCAAGCTATTAAAGCCATTGATAGTGAATACTGAAAGCGCATCGGCACCGCCTACAGCTATACGCTGGGCGCGACCTGTGCAAAGCAAGTTGGCCGCTGTAAGTATGGCATTGGCTGAAGACGAACAAGCGGTACTGACACTGGTTACATAACCTTTGATACCGAAGTAGTCTGCTATCTGCCCTGTTACCTCTCCTATGTTGTGATAGGGAATATAGCGGCGCAGCTCCTCTTGGGTAGTATATGCGTAGAAATAACGCTCGGTCATATCCATACCGCCCACACTGGAGGCCATCACCATACTCAGCTGTGCCACTTCAGTGGGGGTAAGTCCTGCCTGGCCGATAGCTTCCTTAAGTGCCCAGATACCCAAAAGCCCTGTACGGGAATAGTGATTGACCACAGGTAGCCCCAATTGCTGGGCAAGAAAGTCATTGGTATGCTTGATCTCCCCTACCCTGATGTGATCTCGGTGTAGGGTAGATACATTTTCTACAACAGACAGTCCCGATTGTCCTGAAAGCAAGCCCGCAAGATGCTGTTCAAGGTTATCCCCCAGCGCGGAACAAATCCCCATTGCTGTGATAACAATCCTTTCTGCCATGCTATTTGGTTCTGTGCTTTTGGATATATTCGGCCATAGTGGCTATGGAATAGAAAATCTCCTTCCCTTGCTTAGGATCAGAGAGGCGTATGCCATATTCTTTGTCTAAGAGTACGATTAGCTCAAGAGCATCAATAGAGTCCAGCCCCAATCCGTCAGCTCCAAAGAGAGGGGTATTTTCGTTGATCTCCTCCGCGGAGAGTTCTTCCAAGTTAAGTGCTTCTACGACTTTTTGTTTGAGTTCTGCAATGAGTGCGTCCATTATCTATACGATTTATAATTTCTGCAAAGATACAAAATTAATGACAAATAACAAGTGACAAGTGACAAATATGCTATCAGTGGTCAGTAGTCAGTCGACAGAAGACAGAGAGTAGAAGTAGAAGCAGCAGCTATAGTCTAACTTTTAACAATTAACAATTGATAATTGACAATTAACAATAAAAACTTTCTACATTGGAAAAAAAGCACGAACTTTGCTCTCCCAATACATGTACCCTAATGAAGAGACTATTCGGAAGTATTTTACTGGCAGGTATTTTGGCTATAGCCCCTGCTTGTAAGCGTGATAAAGCCCCTGCACCCGTTGTGCAACAAGTGGCTGAACCACCCAAACCTGTCTATGAATATGGTTTTAACTTATTAGAATACAACATCATAAAGGACACCCTCAAGCCTGGCGATACCTTCGGTGCACTGCTTAATAACCATGGCGTACCCCCTGAAAGGGTAGCCAAGATTGCCGACCTCTCCAAGGAGCTGATACGCCCACGCAACTTTAAGGCAGGACAGGCCTATGCGCTTATCTTTGACAAAAAACAGCCTGACTCCTTAGCCTACTTTCTCTATCAGCCTGACTTGCTACACTTTATAGAAATAAAAACCAGAGATTCCCTCGCTATTCGCCAGATTGACCGCAAGGTAACCCTTGTGGAGCGTGAGGGCGGAGGCTATATCAAGAACAACTTGCTTGATGATATGACCAAATCAGGCTTATCCTTTGCCGCTGCCTATAAGCTTTCCCAGATTTTTGACTACACCATTGACTTCTTTAATCTACAGGAAGACGATAAGTTCAAGATCATCTATGACGAACGCTATGTAGATGATACTATCAATGCGGGTTTGGTACAAGTAAAAGCCGCTTTCTTCGAGCACAAGGGCAAGCCCTACTATGCTTTTCACTTCCAAGCAGATACCACCAAGTCGGGGGGCTACTATGATGAAAATGGAAATATGATGAAGCGTATGTTCCTCAAATCACCTTTGGACATCTTCCGTATCACCTCGCACTATGGTATGCGTTACCACCCTATCCTCCACCAGATGAAAGGGCACTTTGGCACTGACTATGCCGCTCCTTCAGGCACACCTATCCGTGCTACCGCCAGTGGTACCGTAACCCAAGCAGGCTATGGGTCTGGCAACGGAAACTATGTAAAGATTCGCCATGACAAGACCTACGAAACCCAATACCTACACATGTCCAAAATCATTGCCCGCAAAGGACAGCATGTAGCCCAAGGGGAAGTCATCGGACTGGTAGGCAGCACAGGACTTGCCACAGGCCCCCATGTGTGTTACCGCTTTTGGAAAAATGGGGTACAGGTAGACCCTCTTAAAGAGAAACTCCCCGATGCTACCCCCATTGATGAAAGGCTAAGACCGCGCTATATGGAAGCCATCGCTCCCTTAAAAAAACAGTTGGACGCGGTGCCTTATACGAATATACAGACTACTGAGCAAGCAGAAGTTGTTCCCGATACACTCAAGGCTCAGTAAATTTTTACCTAAACTCAAGACAATGAACATATTAAGATTTATCACTGCCGGTAGTGTAGATGACGGAAAGAGTACCCTTATTGGTCGCTTGCTTTATGATAGCAAGAGTATTTTGGCCGATCAGCTTGAAGTACTTGAACAGCAGTCCAAGAACAAAAATGAAGATGGAGTGGATTTGGCCATTCTCACCGATGGCCTTCGTGCCGAGCGTGAGCAAGGAATCACTATAGATGTGGCTTACCGATACTTTGCTACCGACAAACGTAAGTTTATCATTGCCGACGCTCCTGGACATACCCAGTATACACGCAATATGATCACAGGCGCCTCCAACTCAGACCTAATCATTATCCTTATAGATGCCCGCAATGGTGTTACCGAGCAGACCCGCCGACACTCCATCATCGCCTCCTTGCTAAATATTCCTAAAGTAGTGGTAGCGGTCAACAAAATGGACTTAGTGGATTACTCTCAGGAGGTTTTCGAGGAAATTAAGAAGGATTACGAGGCTATAGCCAAGCGCTTGCACCTGAAAGAGGTGTATTACTTCCCTATCTCAGCTTTTGTAGGCGACAATATCGTAAATACTACCGATGCCATGCCTTGGTATAAGGGAGAATCGCTCTTACACTTTCTGGAAAAGGTAGAAATAAACACCAGTAGCTACCCTCATGCACGTTTCCAAGTGCAGTATGTGATTCGTCCTCAGACAGAAGCCCTACACGACTACCGTGGTTATGCAGGACAAATCCTCTCAGGAGGCTATCAAAAAGGAGACACTATTGAGATACTCCCCGAAGGTATCACCACTACCCTTACCAAAATAGAGATAGACGGCAAGGAAGTGGCCGAAGCCTCTGCTGGTATGCCTGTGGTGCTCCACATTGCCGATGATATAGATATCTCCCGTGGGGATTACTTTGTACACCCCGATCATACCCCTCACATGGAACAAACCGTAGAGGCAACACTCTGCTGGATGGATCGAAGAGAGCTACGCCCAGGAGGCAAATACCTCTTACAACAGCGCAGCCGCCTGACAAAGGTTATTGTCAAGGAAATTATCTACAAGATAGATGTCAATACACTGGAGCAAACCACCGAGGTAGAAAGCCTTAAACTCAACGAAATCGCAAGAGTACAGCTCCGAGCCGCAGCGCCCCTTGTCTATGACCCCTTCCAAGAAAACCCACAAATGGGCAGCGCTATCCTTATTGATGAGACTAGCAATGCCACTGTAGGGGGCGTACTTATAAGTGAAGAGTGAAGAGTGAAGAGTGAAAATATATAGGGCGAATTGTCATTCGCCCCTACAACTAAAAATTAAAAAATGGATACTACAACAACCGCTCCTGTAGAAAAAACCGCTAAACCCCAATGGCTAAGGGTAAAGCTGCCTACAGGAAAAAAATATACTGAATTACGTAGCTTGGTAGATAAATACCAGCTCAACACTATTTGTACCTCAGGAAGTTGCCCTAATATGGGCGAATGCTGGGGACATGGTACGGCTACCTTTATGATTTTGGGTAATATCTGTACGCGCTCCTGCGGTTTCTGCGGGGTGAAAACAGGGCGGCCTGATACTATAGATTGGGAAGAACCTGAGAAAGTTGCCCGCTCTATCAAGCTCATGAATATCACCCATGCCGTGATTACTTCCGTTGACCGTGATGACCTCAAGGACATGGGCAGTATCATCTGGGCAGAAACAGTCAAGGCTATTCGCCGTATGAACCCCAAGACAACCCTTGAGACTCTTATTCCCGATTTCCAAGGTGTAGAGCGCAACCTCAACCGCATCTTAGCCGTAGCGCCTGAGGTAATCTCTCACAACATGGAGACCGTACGTCGCCTAACCCGCGAGGTGCGTATCCAAGCCCAATATGACCGCAGCCTTGGGGTGCTTCGCTACCTGAAGGAGAATGGTGCTCATCGTACCAAATCGGGTATTATGCTCGGCCTTGGTGAAACCGAAGAAGAGGTAATCCAAACCCTCTATGACCTAAAAGAGGCTAAAGTAGATATAGTTACCATAGGTCAATACCTACAACCCTCTAAGAAACACCTGCCCGTAAAACAATTCATCACTCCTGACCAATTCCAAAAATACAAGGAAATAGGTGACTCCTTAGGCTTCCGCCACTTTGAAAGTAGCGCTTTGGTAAGGTCTTCTTATAAGGCGTATAAACACGTTTTATAGGTGAAAAATGAAGAGCGAAGAGTGAAAAACGCTATAAAAAAAGAGAGTGAAAAAGTAACACCATTGTTAAGTATTACTTTTTCACTCTTCATTTTTCACTCCTCACTCTTCACTTAATAGTTATCCGTAGGCGCGACAAATACCTCTTCTTTTTGTTTTACACCACTGATAAGCTCTTGTAAGTGTTGGAATATCACAAAGAGTACAGGGATTACTACCAGACCGAAGAACGTACCAATAAGCTGACCTACAGCAGCACCTGTGGCTACCGAGCGGTTACCCGCAGCTCCTACCCCTGTGGCAAATACCAATGGTAATAACCCCACGATAAAGGCAAAGGAGGTCATCAAGATAGGACGCAAACGTGCCATAGCCGCATTGATCGCTGCCTTAGATAGACTCTCACCGTGTCGACGCCTTTGTACAGCAAACTCTACAATCAAAATCGCATTCTTGGCCAACAGCCCCATGAGCATAATGAGTGAGATTTGGAAGTAGATATTGTTCTCCAAACCAAAGAGCCACTGACCTAAGTAGGCACCAAAGATACCAAAAGGCAAAGACATAAGTACCGAAAGCGGTAAGATATAGCTTTCGTACTGAGCCGATAGGATAAAGTAGGTAAATACCAAGCTCAACATAAAAATAAGGATAGTCTGTGAGCCTGAACTTTGTTCCTCACGGGAAAGACCTGTATAGTCAATACTATAGTTGGCATTAAGCGTCTGAGCCGCTACCTCTTCCACTGCTTTTATAGCGTCTCCTGAACTATAAGCAGGATTGTTCTGTGCCGAAACAGCTACAGAGGTAAAAAGGTTATAACGGCTAAGTGATTGAGCCCCAAAGGTACGGTTTAAAGTTACAAATTCCGATATAGGAGCCATCTGCCCATTGCCTGTTTTTACATATAGACTATTAAGGCTATTGAGATCCTTACGAGCTTCAGGCAATGCCTGTACCATTACACGATACTGCTTACCATAGAGGGTAAAGTCGGTAGCATAGAAGCCCCCTATGTAGTTCTGCAAAGTAGAGAGGATCGTACTTACTGCTATCCCCGATTGCATAGCGCGCTCGACATTGATATTCATCTGATATTGAGGATAATCTACGTTGAAGGAGGTTTGAGCAAACTGTATTTCAGGGCGTTGCATTAAGGCAGATAGGAATTTCTGTACATCAGTATTCACCTGACTTAGTTCACTTCCTGCCTTATCCAATAGCACAAATGACACACCACCTCCAAGACCAAAACCTGGCACTGATGAAGGTTGGAAGAAGATAACTTTAGCATCCTTGATAGAGGAAGCAGCCCCAAAAGCACGCTGAATAATGGTATTTATATCTTGCCCTGGTATTTTAGAACGTTCTTTGAAAGGTTTGAGTTTTAAAAAGCCCATACCGTTATTACTACCTTCTCCCGAAAGCATACCACGTCCGGTAACAAAGGTAGCATTCTCAACACCAGGAATATTGGATAGTTTTTCGTTCACCTCACGCATTACATTGGCTACACGTTCCATTGAGGCGCCTGGTATCATCTCTGCATTCATCATTACAAAGCCCTGGTCTTCGTTAGGCACAAAGCCCGACTTCATCTGGCTATTGGCATAATAAATACCTCCCCCAGCCAAAACAAAAAGCACTAAGGTTACCCATTTGTGACGAAGGAAAAAAGTAAAAGTCTTCCCGTACTTAAGAGTTGCCGCATTGAAAGCAATATTGAACTTATGGAAGAACTTACCTATCCAAGATTTTTCCTCATACTCCTTATCTCCATGAGGTTTTAGGAAAAGAGAACACAATACAGGACTGAGGGTAAGCGCATTAATAGCCGAAATAGCAATCGCTACGATAAGGGTTACCCCAAATTGCTTATAGAATACCCCTGTAGTACCTCCCATAAAGGTTACCGGCACGAACACTGCTGCCATCACCAAAGTAATGGAGATAATCGCCCCTGTAATCTCATTCATAGCGGAGATAGTGGCTGGCTTGGCTTTCTCGTGCGTCTGTTCCATCTTGGCATGGACAGCCTCCACCACGACAATGGCATCATCCACCACAATACCAATGGCCAATACCAAAGCAAACAAGGTAAGCATATTGATAGAGTAGCCGAAGAGGTTTAGGAAGAAGAACGTACCCACAATAGAGACTGGTACGGCAATAGCTGGAATCAGTGTAGAACGGAAATCTTGCAAGAAGATATACACCACAAGGAACACCAATAGGAATGCCTCCAAAAGGGTAGAAACCACTTTGGAAATAGCTGCATCAAGGAAGGTATTAGCATTAAAGTTAATAGTATAAGTAATTCCTTCGGGCAGGGTAGGCTCTATCGATTTAAGATAACTTTCAATATTTTGAATAATCTCATGGGCATTAGACCCTGGTGTTTGTGAGATCCCCATAGCCACCGCTGGGCGACCTTTACTTTCGGAAAAACCTGTATAACTTAAGGCATCAAGTTCTATTTTGGCCACATCTTTCAGGCGGAGCATACGCCCACCATCAAGGGCTTTGAGTACTATATTTTCATATTCTGAAACTTCCTTGTATTTTCCTTTGTATTTGATAACATACTCATAGCTACTCCCGCTATTTTGTCCTAATGTACCGGCAGCCGCCTCACGGCTCTGAGCAGAAATAGCTGCCGTTACCTCCGTTGGATTTAGCTTATAGGCTTGGAGCTTCTGAGGGTCAAGCCATACGCGCATAGAATAGTTCTTTCCGCCAAAGACAGCGGCATCTCCTACCCCACTGATACGCTTGAGTGCAGGAATAACATTGATATTTAGGTAGTTCTGTAAGAACACATCGTCCAACTCCTTATTTTCTGAAAAGAAAGTAAGGAACATCAGGTTCCCAGAGTTCTGTTTGCGTACCGTCACCCCCGATTGCACTACCTCTGAAGGGAGAGAGGCATTGGCACGTGAGACCGCATTCTGTACATTCACCGCAGCAATATCCCCATTTGTCCCTTGTTTGAAATACACAGTGATATTAGCAGAACCACTATTAGAGGCTGAAGAGGAGATATAATCCATATTCTCTACCCCATTGACTTGTTCTTCAATAGGAATGACCACCGACTTGAGTACTGTTTCGGCGTTAGCACCCCCATAGTTAGCACTAATTGACACTGTTACAGGAGCAATATCTGGATATTGAGAAATAGGTAAGGATATAATCCCCAATATCCCTAAAATGACTATCATGATAGAGACTACCGTTGATAGCACTGGTCTGTTAATAAAACTTTTAATCATATAACACTAATTATTCTTTGTTCTAAAATTCTTGGCGGGTAGGGCGGAGTGTAATCTCGTTGATAGCTACCTCTTCGGGTTCACCTATGGCATAGGCTATGGCTCTGGCCACGGAGCTGGCAGGAATCTCATATTCTTTATAGAACGCCTGTATGTTGGCACTGGCCTCAGGGTCGGAGCTACCATACTTGAGTTCGCTCTCCACCGCCCCAGGGTAGAGAGTGGTGACACGGATATTATCCTTAGCCACCTCAGCACGTAAGCCCTCGCTAATGGCTTTGACGGCAAACTTGGTACCACTATACACCGTACCACGACCTGCGGCTACCCGCAATCCTGCTACCGAGGATAGGTTGATGATATGCCCACTGTGTTGCTGTTGCATAGTGGGGAGTACTGCTGCGATGCCATAGAGTACCCCTTTTATATTGATGTCAATCATCTTGTCCCACTCCTCCACCTTGAGTTTGTCCAAAGTGGCTTGTGGCATGATGCCAGCGTTGTTAATCAGTACATCGATACGGCCATAAGTCTTAAGCGTCTCCTTAGCGATATGCTCCACATCGCTCTGTACAGCCACATCGGCAACTACCACAAGGGCTTCGCCTCCTTGAGCGGTGATTTCCGCGGCCAATTTCTCCAAACGCTCCTTGCGACGTGCGGCCAAGACGACCTTGGCTCCATATTTTGCCAAGAGCAGGGCGGTTGCTTCACCCAGGCCACTGCTGGCACCGGTGATAATCACTACTTTATTTTTGATATTTTCGATCATAATTACTATATGTTAGTTTGTCTAATGGCGCGCAAAGACTGTCGTTGCTTGCCTTGTGAATCAAAATTATCAGGAGAAAGCCATTGCTCAAGAGCACGTTTGTTACCCTCCCATTCTTTGTCAATCATAGCAAACCACGCAGTGTCACGCGAACGCCCTTTGTAGACAACTGCTTGCCTAAATGTCCCCTCATAGACAAACCCCAAGCGCTCCGCGGCACGGCGCGAAGGCGCATTAAGGCTATCGCATTTCCATTCGTAGCGTCTGTACTGGAGGGTTTCAAACACATATTTTGCCAAGAGATACTGCGCCTCTGTAGCCATACGTGTACGCTGCAAAGCAGGCGAATAGTTCACCCAGCCCACTTCTATCACTCTGTTTTTAGGGTCTATACGCATTAGGGCGAGCGTACCCACTGCCTTTTGCGTTTGCTTATCTACAATCGCCAGAAAATAAGGATCGGCAGCGGCTTCCTGCTTGGTGAGTAAAGCGTGCAAGGCCTCTTTGTTCTTCACAGGAGCTATAGAAAGGTACGTCCAATCGGGCATTACAGCTTTGGCTTCCAGATAGAAATCACTCAAATCGTCCAAATGTTTGGCTACAGAAAGGCGTTCCAACCGACAATAATTCCCCTCTAAGAGGGTTATATGAGGGGGTTCTCCTGCTGAAAAATCAGGTAATGCCTCCCCTATGGGTTGATGATATTCGTTTGTGGTCATTCTGTTAATCATAATTGGTTGATACGCCTTACTATTTAGCAGCAAGGGTTCTCAGCGCCTTTTTTACAATATACTTGGTTTCTTTGGTAGGGCTTTCGCTTTCCCAACGCTCACAAAGGGCTGTTACGAAATCAGGGCGGGTTTTGCTGGCATCGTTCAGCCAATTCCCTACGCTATCTTGCACATACTTTGCCTTATCAGACTTCAATTTGTCTAATATAGGCAAATACACCTCTGGCTTTTCTTTCAAGGCTTCTATATGAGCACACCAAACACCCCGTGGGCGCAAGGCTTCTGTACTAAACCTGCGGATATTCTCATCTTCGCTTTCTGCCCAATCGGAAAGAAAAGCAATAGAGAAGTCCAGATGTTCACTCATTTCGGGGCGTAAGGCCATCCAAATAATCTCACGAACGCCAAAATGACTATCAGCTACCAAGGGTTTTAGTTTGTGTAGCTTATCTTCTAAAGGAATATCGTCATGCAAAGCTACCAAATAACAAGCATAACAGCGCACTGAATCGGACAAATGCGTGCTAAGTTGCCTAAACAAAGGCTCATAGAGGTCAGTATGTACATATTTTTCGTATAACAATGCACCTATGAGCTTAATCATATTCATTGTAGAAGGTTTCTTTTGCTGATTGATTTGGCGAACCAACTCTTCTATGATATCTTTATCAATCTCCAAAGCAGGAAAAACAGACGCTACCAGCTGTGAATGATCTACAGCCAGCCATTCGGTAAGGTTTACCGTTTCTATACGTCCCTCATTTAATAGCGAAAGTACTTCCAAAGGGATATCTACCGCCTTTTGAGCCCCTTTTCTGTTTTTGATGTCTTCGGTCATGAATCTAATTAATCTGTCAATTATCCCATTGGACAAGGTTTACTGCTAATCGTTAAAGACTTCTATGGTTTCTTCTTTGAGGACAAAATCGGTGAATTTGCCTTTGTAGCGGGTAGCCTTTACGATATGGTTATCTATCCAATGATAATTACCTCCACGTGGTTTGCCAAAGATGATGCCATGGTACTTAAAACCATGCTTATCAAGCCACTGTTCGGTAATCTCGCGGAGTGCTTCGGTACGTGAGGTAAAAAAATGGATCACATGTCCTTGGTCATACCATTTGTTCACCTGTTCCAGTGCATCGGGGAATACCTCGGCTGTAATCATTTTCTCGGGTTGTTCGTTGGGGATATCCTCGCATATAGTACCATCAATATCTATGAGGTAGTTCTTCACTCCTTCGGGCAATATAGGGTTCTTATGCCCATGTGCGTCTTCTTGTAAGGTAAATTTTTCAATCATAATGCATCAGTTATGTAGGTTAATTTATTTATGTATCCGCTTGATAATACACCCATTATCACGGAGTTATAGTAACGATTTTGCCTTCACGGCGCACCACAATCTTTTGATTATTCTTGCGCTTTTGGGCAATCATTCGCTCATAAGCAAGGTCTAAACCTTTTAAAAGTTTGTCTTTCAGACTCTCTTTCTTAGCTTCTTTCTTTTTCATAGCTATTTTTTGCACCATTACAACCTGCTATGATATAGAGGTGTTTCTTATTACTCATCTGTCATTTCAAAAAACCAATTTGAAAAAGGGTCATCGGTTGTTTCGTCATCCATACTATGAGGGGTTACCACTTCTAATCCTATTGCGGGGATAGTGGTATGAAACATATTTTGCACCCACTCTTGGTATTGTGTATTGGGGTGAACGAATGTATTGTCTTTGTTGCTATTAGGAGGGAGTGGATAATCCTCATCCCAGCAAATTTCATCATAACCAATGGCTAAAAGGCGCAAGAAATCCAAAGCGTTTTTCACCAATATACAGGTCATCATAGAGCCTGAACCTGACCCGATATGCACGATTTGGGTACGCCCATCATCATCGAGCCACAAGGCACATTCTGAACCATCAGCACCACTCTGCGCGAAGACGAGCAAACGGCGTTTTACCTCCTCGAGGTGCTCTTTGTACTGTATTTCCAATAGTTCATTGCGATAAGATTCTTCATCTACATTGAAAGTAATCATCGTGCCCCCTATACGCTCGTTGTCCGTCCAGCTTTCTTTTATCTTATCTTCGGGAAAGAGCCAGCCATAACGTACGCCTTTGGTATCCATATAATAGCCATTATCTTCTATCCACTGATAGAGTTGGCGGAGTTCTTCGGGAATTTGCATTCCCTTTGGGAGGACATTTTCTAATTGTTGTAATAAAATATTTTTCATTTTTCTTTACGATTCATATGTCATCGCATCATACCAACCTTCAAAGTCCTCATTTAAGCCATTATCCTCTATGCCCATAGGTACAAAAATATCTATTCCGCTGGTACGTATAGGCGCTCTGTAGAAGTTCAATTGCTTTTTTACCACTTGCCATTTGTCCGCCTCCTCACCCCTAATCATACGCACTATTTGAGTGGTTCCCCTGTAGTCTACCCACAAGGCTACCATAGAACCGCTGTATAGATTTTCGGCAATTATCAAAAAACGCTCAGCAGCATCATCGACATTCTTTCCAAAAGAAATGGTTAGGAGTTCTTTGCGAAAGTTTTCTTCTTCTACAAAGAAAGCAATATCAATATCTACATCGGGGTCATCATTAAGATAGGTCTCCCTAAAAGCACTTTTGGGATAGAGATACCCATAACGTACCCCATCATCTGCGTCCTCATAATAGCCGTTATCCTCTATCCACTGATAGAGTTGGCGGAGTTCCTCTGGGATTTGCATTCCCTTAGGGAGGGCATTTTCTAATTGTTGTAATAGAATATTGGCCATTATCAAAACTATTTCTTAGTTCCTCTTTTGGGTTTTTCAAGTGTTTTTATTTCATTACCTAAAACGGTAATTACTTGATTGTTAGAAATAGGTCTCAGATCTATTTTCTGTGAATATTCGTTTACTATTTTTTGAGTAGCTTCCTTATATGGAAAATTCAGATAATGAGGCAAAAAGTAAAAATCTACCAAATGTAATCCCGAATAATCAGTGAGTTCTGGAACTTTTTTGGTCTCGTCCATATCGCTAACAAATTCAATAGTAGGAGAGGCAATGATAGAACCCGCTGAAGTACCTATGTACAACTTTCCATTATTAATTTGTTCTATAAGTAGCTTGTCAGCCCCTTTCTTTTTTAGTTCTTGCATTAGGTAGAATGTATTCCCTCCAGAGATAAAAATATAATCATTTCGCTCTAATGCTGTAGCTATTTCTTCGGTTGTAGCGGTAGAAATTTCTAATTCTTCTATGATAAGCCCTAATTTTTCAAAGGCTTTTCTATCATCATCTACATAAAAACGCACTTTTTCTACCAAACTTGCTGTTGGGATAAAAACAAGTTTTTTCCCTTTTACGGGTTCACCTGCAAAATCTTCAAACAATTTGGCTACTGAACTGAATGATGAGGTTAAAAATAATCTTTTCATATTTGTATTTGTGTTATTCGATAGTATATTTTGACCTTTTGAAAAAGAAAAAATACTACACAGAACTATCGTTGTTATTAATTTTATCATCTTATTTGCGACACCAATTGCTGTTACTGGACGAGTCGAACTTTATAAAGATATGTAACCTAACTATTGTTTAGTAAATTCCTCTAAAAACTGCTTATATAGCGGTACACTTCTCTCAATCCATTCGGTTGTACTATTCAGCTCAATGCCGTAATAAGCAAAAAACGGATACTCATCGGCATGAATATATTCGAATGTGAGTTCAAACGGACGTAACAATTCCTTAAGGGTATATTTGTATTTTCCGTTATGTGCATATTCATGTTCATCTATACCTGCCGAAATGGCAAGCGTTACCTTTTTACCTCCTACTTTATAACCACTTTTGCTTCCGTAAGCCCAACCGTAGGTAAGAACTTCGTCTAACCACTTCTTTAACAATGGGGGCATACTAAACCAATAGAGTGGAAACTGAAATACAATATGGTCATACTGCTCTATCAGTTGTTGTTCTTTCTTAACATCGATATGTTCGTCTGGATATACTTTGTACAACTGATGTATGGTATATTGTTCTGGGTATTTCTCAAGCTCCTCGATCCAACGTTTGTTGATGAGAGAATCCTCTATATGAGGGTGTGTTACGATTAAGTGTTTTCATATAATTTACGAATAATCAAAAGTGAATAGCACGATACGGCTTACAGGCTCATACAACATAATGATATAGCCTCCAGAACCTACCCAGTCGTAAGCCCCTGTTTCGGCTACGAGATAAAAAAGGTTTCCTTGGTATGAAATGTCAAACAATACTTCATCGTCGGCTTCTCCATCTTCTATATGCATCTTAAAAGCCTTCGGATATTCCTCGTCTTCAATTGTGGAGCACCAGTTGCCATACTGAGGTTCTCCCCCTAATATCTCCAAATAGTTTTCCTTATTCAGTTTCCCATTATATTCAGGATAACGCAAATTCACCAATGTACCATATTTGGCTACATTTGCTTTACTTTTCTCATAATTATCAGCCATTTCCTGAAAGAGTTCCTCCTCTTTGGAGTCAAAATCCCAGTTGTGAATAGCGGTTCGCTCAAAATATCCTTCCTTACCGAGAAACTCGAACTTATTATCACCAGTCAATCGGAAAGCCAGCCAGTTAGGCGCGGTATATTCGTTGTGATACTTAGTGGTATTATCGCCTATATAACCTTCGTAAGGCTCAAAAGGACACAACATATACACCTTTTGTCCTGCCCAATCGGGATTGATTTCTGCTAAATCAATACGCATCAAGGGCAGAAAATGGTTTTTAAGCCACGGTTGCTCTTTTACAAAAATATCTTCCGCTTTGGGGAACGCCTGCAAATGGTCGTTTAATTCTTGGATTTCTTCTCTTGCTGTCATAGTTTTAAATTCCTCCCCCTGCCCCCTCCGAAGGAGGGGAGATAAGGGAGTCTTTAATGTATTAAATCGTTTTTATTAGTAAAATGGTTACTATCTCCCTCTGCTTCAAAGAGGGCGAATTGACTCACATACTCTGCTTCGCAGACTTTGCCCCTACACATACCACAAAAGAGATGTTATGAAAAATCAAAAGTATATAGCACGATACGGCTTACGGGCTCATACATCATAATGATAGCATCGATATGCCCATCACACCAACTATAGTTAGGAGTACTTGCTACAAAGTAAAAGGGGTTTCCTTGATAGGAAATTTTAATCCATTTATCAGAATCTTCATCTTCATAATCTAATTTCATATCAAAAGCCTTTGGATATTCTTTGCTACTAATTGTACCTACCCAATTTCCTCCTATTATATGTCCTCCTAATATATCTAAAAATTTAGTAAAGTTAGGTTTTCCATCATATTCAGGAAACTGTAAACTCACCAATGAACCGTATTTCTCGAAATTTGCTTTACTTTTCTCGTAGCCTTTCTGCATTTCTTGAAATTCCTTTTCTTCTTCGGAATTGAAATCCCAGTTATGATATTTAGTTCTTTCAAAAAATCCTTCGTTCCCTAAGAACTCGAACTTATTATCATCAATCAATCGGAAAGCTAACCAGTTAGGTGCGGTATATTCGTTGTGATATTCAGTGGTATTATCGCCTATATAACCTTCGTAAGGCTCAAAAGGACAGAGCATATACACCTTTTTTCCTGCCCAATCGGGGTTGATTTCGGCTAAATCAATACGCATCAAGGGCAGAAAATGGTTTTTAAGCCACGGTTGCTCTTTTACAAAAATAT
>NZ_ALNN01000051.1:0-2590 GCF_000293175.1 Capnocytophaga sp. CM59 | reverse complement strand
GTCAAAATAATCTCATATATTTGCACTCTGAAAATTAATGTATTATGGAATTATTTAAGGGACAAAGCCTCTTAGAGTTTACTGAACGCTTTAAAACAGACTTAGATTGCGAAGAATAGCTAGCTTCTTTAAAGTGGGAAGATGGATATTGCTGTCGCAAATTACGAGGTATATATTCTTGGGTATCAGAGTTTAATATAGACCGCTATTTAGCTGAGTATAGTTTTAGAATCAATCGCTCACAAAATAAAGATACTATCTTTAACAAATTAATGAAAAGAATTGGAGAACGTTCTCCCGTTTCCCAAAGTCAATTAGTATGTAACTAAATAGACACCTCAAATAATTAATTAGTAACTAAAAATTTTACTATATGAATCTTACAAATTGCCCCGCTTGTCAAAAGCAAATCAGTATTTCAGCAGAAACGTGTCCTCATTGTGGACATCCTATTAAAAAAATAAGAGAGCAAAAAAACTCTCTTGTAACAATGATTGTTATTATTCTTGTATGTTTAATAGCGTTTCTTTGTTATCAAATTGCAAGTTTTATTCAAATGAGTAATTAAACTTGTTTAAACTTTAAAAAAGATTGATTGAAAGAGAACCTATTTTCCAACCTCAGTTGGTATGCCCTTAACTTGACATCTCAATTCATTTATTTTCCGATGGGGCGATTGCGTTATTTTTTGAATGGAAATGACCGTTGGTTAAAGGAAAAACAGTATTTCGGTCTGCCAAAGTTTAAAGAATGGTGGGATAAAGCCGCTTATGCCGAATATTATTTATCAGAATGTGAATATGAAGGCCTCTCTCCATAATTCATAATTCGTAATAATTTCGTAATTCGTAATTATTTATTATCTTTGTCGCCTAAAAATGAATACGATACCTATCGTATTTGCTATAATAAATGAAATAATATGAAACTAATAAAAGATCTTCAAAAAGGTACTTATCTGTTATTGATGATAGTAGCCTTAGTTGTTATCAGTTGCTCAAAAAATGATAACAACTCAATTGATACTGAATCTCCTATACTGGCTACTATTACCAAAATTGAAACTACTGCTTTTGATACCGCTACTATTACGTGGGATCTAACTACTGATGGGCAAACTGATGCTAAAGAGCTCACTTATCAGCTGTTATGGCAGATGAGGGGTAGTAGTGAGGTGAAAAATAGCGGTACCCCAAAAGCTCTTTTCAGCACTTATAAGCTTACAGGGCTTACCGAGAAAACTACTTACCGCGTATGGGTAAAGGTATGGGACAAAGCAGGTAACACTACTGAGTATCTCGTACAGGAGTTCACTACCCCTGCTAAGCCTATCAATCCTACTGGACTTGATACAACAAACTATATACAGCTTACTACCGAGAAAAAAGTAGGAGAAATAATAAGCTTTTCTATTGATGGTGATAAAATAGACAAAAAAGGGTTTTGGATTGACTTCAACAACAATGGTAAATGGGACGAAGGGATAGATGTTCTACCAAAGTTCGAAGGTTATCTTGATTATACCCTAAAATCTCAAACTTTTAGAATATATGGTAAAGTTATTGAGTTATTTTGCGAATACCTAGAGCTTACAGACTTGAATATTAGTCATAACCCTTTTTTGAGGACGTTATTGGTTGAAAATAATAAACTTCCATCTATTAAAAACTTAGAGCATATAACAGTGTTATCTTTGGATAGTCATACTATGCTCAATAGCACTCTCCCTACTAATCTTTCTTTTTTGGATATAACCGAAACCACTGCTATTCCTGCTTTTGATGTTAAAGCATTCAAAAATCTTACAGTATTACTTATAAACGGATGTAAAAGTATCCATAGCTTAGACCTTAGCCAAAACCCGCAACTTGTCCGTTTAGAAATTAACAACACCAATATCACTACTTTAGACCTTTCTAAGCAACCTAATCTTGCAATATTACACGCTTCAGAAGCTCCCCTTACAAGCGTAAACATACAAGAAAATACTGAGTTACATTGGGTATTACTTGAGCTTACAAAAGATGGTAAAGGGCTTATGGGGACTGCCCTTCTCGACTTTATTAAAGCCTTACCCACAAAAAAAGTTGGTGCTGTGGCTAATATTAAACTAAGCCCAGCCCAACAAACAGATGTTGTAAAAAGCCTTTTGCAAAGTAAACACTGGGAAATTTATTAATTTGTTAATTATTTAATTGAGGTGTCAAAATAATTTCATATATTTGCACTCTGAAAATGAATGTATTATGGAATTATTTAAGGGACAAAGCCTCTTAGAGTTTACTGAACGCTTTAAAACAGACTTAGATTGCGAAGAATACTTAGCTTCCATAAAATGGGAAAAAGGGTATTGTTGTCGCAAATGTGGTCATAAAAAACACCAAGTCAGAAAAGATCTTTCACGCACTTGTAATATCTGTGGAGATACAGAAAGTCCTACTGCTGGAACACTATTTCATAGACTAAAATTTGGGTTACGTAAAGCATTTTTTATATGTTTTGAAATGACAACAACAACTAAAGGGTTATCAGCCTCACAAGTTGCTCGTCGTTATGAAATTAGTCGTCAGACTGCACATTATTTTATGCA
>NZ_ALNN01000050.1:0-16648 GCF_000293175.1 Capnocytophaga sp. CM59 | reverse complement strand
AGTAGTGTTTTATCTCTATAAATACCGAAAGTAACTACAAAATTTGATAACATATCTGCATAATTATCTTTTAGCCATTCTAAGGACTTTAGGTCTTTGTAGAAGAGATACTGATTAAAATGAAATAACATAAGCCCATCTATTTCTGCTTCATCTCCGTCTGTATATATAATTCCCTTATCTTGAATAGCAATGTATGGACGGAGATCATCATTCAGCACCACTATATTTTGTGGTAGCAATTCTTTATTGATAAAAGAGTGTATTACTTTCTTATAGTGCTCCTCAGTAGGTTTTTTATAATTGTATTTTTCTAATTCAGCAACTATCTGAGGCATCATTTCTTGTATGTATTTACGGAAGTTAATATAAACTTCGCCGTCTTTAAAAATTGTATAATCTTCTATCTTTTGACTATAGCTATTAAAAGTTATTATTAAAAAAAGTATTATAATTTTCCAGTCCATTTTGTTTCTCCTATATTTTTGTTATTCCAATTAGATTCTTCTACTTCTCTTTCTTCAAGAATTATTTTTACATTATTCCAAATCTTAGCTTGTGAAACAAAGTTCCAGCTGTAGGACTTTCTGTATCTGAACAGATATTGCAAGTGCGTGAAAAATCTTTTCTGACTTGGTATTTTTTATGACCACATTTGCGACAGCAATATCCATCTTCCCATTTTATGGAAGCTAAGTATTCTTCACAATCTAAGTCTGTTTTAAAGCGTTCAGTAAACTCTAAGAGGCTTTGTCCCTTAAATAATTCCATAATACATTAATTTTCAGAGTGCAAATATATGAAAATACTTTGACACCTTAAAAATTATATTTTCTTCAAAGAAAGTTGCTCTGTAATTCGCAGTTCTAGCCCCATAAAGCCTGTTAGGTCTATCATTTGTTGCTCAGGAATATGGCGGTCTTTGCTCAAAACAAAATCAATGGAACCTCCACAGTCTAAGCGTGTGGCAGGGAAGAAACGAAAATTCGTATTTGCCCCCCTGTCCTGAATAGGTAAGTTCAAACTTGGCTGCAAGGAAATTATAAACATAATCTGTATATACGAATCCAGCATAAGGCCTTTGGGTAGGATTATATTCGCCATCTCCTCTTATGGATAAGTTGGCAAAGTTTATACCTCCCTTGAATCCTAAGCTACTACTGCGTACCCATTGTTCTTCTTGGGCGAAAACTGGGACCGCTACAAGAGATAAAATCAGATAAATAAGTTCTCTCATAAGTCAGAAGATTATCAAGTGCAAAAGTAGTAAATAATCAGCCAACTAACAAATGTGCTCATTTGTCAGTTTCCCAATAACCTCATAAGCTCTGCCGATAGGAATCTCTGTTTCCCCTATATATACAAACTGGTGAGTGTAGGAAGTGATGTGCTGCAAGTTCACCACATAGCTCTTATTGACACGTACAAATACTGACGCAGGGAGTTGGCTATGTATGTTTTTGAGGTTAATCCACGTGATGTAGCGGTCGGTAAAGGTGTGGATAATCACATAGTCCTTTAGCGCTTCTATATAGAGGATATCGCTATGAGGAATACGGTAATTGCGCCTATTGGCACGAATACTGATACATTGTGTATCAGTAGCTTCAAAGTCTGTTTTCTGCTGGGAGAGCAGTTGGTGATAACTTTCGGCTTTGGCAACCGCTTTTTTAAATCGTTCAGGGGTAATGGGCTTTACCAAATAGTCGATGGCATCTACCTCATAGCTCTCTAAGGCATATTGGCTATAAGCGGTGGTGAATATCACCAAAGTATGTTCAGGTAAGGTTCGGGCAAACTCTAAGCCGTTCACCCCAGGCATCTCGATATCTAAGAAGAGCAAATCCACCTCATTATTCTTCAGGAAGTCAGCAACACCTACCGCATTCCTGAAAGTGCCTACCACCTTCAAATGGCTGTATTGCCTGATGAGGCGCTCCATGCCTATACGAGCCAAAGGTTCGTCGTCTATAATCAAACAATTCATAAGGGCAAAGTTAAGGTTACTATATATTCTTGGGGCAAACGCTCTTGTGACAAGCTAAAACGCTCGCCATAGAGCAATTCCAATCGCCGATTTAGGTTGGGTAAGCCTATTCCACTACACTTGTGTTTGCGATGAGGCTCTAAAGGTACCGAATTGCGTACTGAAAAGAGTAGAAGCCCTTCTTTTTCCTCACATTTCATATAAATATAAGTAGGGGAGAGGGTGTCAACACTGTGTTTTACAGCATTTTCAGCTAAGATAAGCAGAATATTAGGGGGAATTTGTATGCCTTGTAGGTTTTTTTCGCTGTAAGTAATTTCATAAGTAAAATCATCACGACGCATTGCTTCCAAAGAGAGATAATCGTTTAAAAAACGCAGTTCCGAACTGAGAAAAACTCGTTCTTCGTGCGTTTGATACAGCAAATGTCGCAAGAAATCGGAGAGTTTGGTAATGGTATAAGAGGCTTTTTCGGAGTTGATATGCACCAATACATTAATGCTATTGAGCATATTGAATAAAAAATGGGGTTGTATTTGGCTACGGAGGGCTTGCAGTTCGCTTTCGGCAGCTTGTCGCTCCAATTCTTGCATCCTCTCGCTATCTTTTACCCATACTTGAAAGATTTTGATAAGCGTAGAAGTCATTATAAAGGGTACTACATATACCAAAGTAGAAAGAAGTATTACAGAAATAGGAGTTTTTGATGCCATTTTGATTTCTTTCCCAATCATATAGTCTTCCCATAGTACAAAATTGAGATAATAGCTAGAACCCAACATAAAAAATACCCATAGCGTAAGGAGGATGATATAAGTAGCGAGCTTCCCTTTGAAGAAAAAACGCGGAATAAGCACATACATATTTAGGTAAAAAGTAGCGGTAATCCCCAACCATTTCTCTATCCAATCCCAAAGGTCTATTATTCCTTCGTAATCACCCCATTGTCTACTTAGTGTGAAAAATAGCAATAATGAGCTACAAGCCACAATATGCCGATAGATACGAAATCTATCGGCAATAAGGAACTGCAAGAAGAGATTGTTCTTCAAAAATATGTATGGATTTTCGGTAGTCATTAGTTGTTAGTAGCCCCCGACTTACTTAGTCGGCAATTGCCGACAATCCCGAAGGGGGACAATCCGCAAAAGGGGGCATTAATTGTTTATACTTAATCAACTTTGCCAAAGTGTGAAACTTTGGCAAAGTGTAGCGACACAAAAGCAATTTTTGGACTTTTCGGACAACGCCTTATATCAAAATCTAACCATTAACCATTAATCATTAAAATCTGTACCCTACTCCTGTAAGAATAGACCGTGTGCGCAAATAGTCGCTACTGTGGCGAGGGTCTTCGGTAAGGAGATTGGCTAATCCTAAGTAGAAATTGGTTTCTATAAAGAGTCTCTCGTTGAAGTTGTATTCTAAACCCAAGAGCGCCCCATAGTCAAAATTTTCAATATTCTTTCTGGTAAATGAACGGTATTTGTTTTCAAAAGGAGTAACCTCAGGGATATAACTCACATAGCCTCCTACTTTAGGACGGAGCCCACTGATATCGTATTTGATAGCCAGAGGCACATCAATTCTGTGAAGTATTGTTTTTCCCTTTCCTATAGTGGAATGATTGGTATATATTGCCCTAAGATCTAACAATAATTTCTCAGAAGCAGGGATTTCAACAAAGAAACCACCATAAGAAGAGGTGCTAAAAGGCTTTTTGTCGGTTTTGTTTTGTCCTTCATATCGGTCGTCGTGAACATCTTTGCTCATCAATCCAATTCCAGTACCCGCATGGATGCCAAATTTTACTTGTGCTGTAGCCGTAGCGGTGAATGCTATCAAGGCTATAAATTATTCTTTTCATTTTTATATGTATTTTAAATTAATACTATAGAAATTGTATCTTTCCATCCGCAAAGGAGAACATTATCAATTGTTCATTGTTAATTTTTCTTGTATATTTCTTCAAAAGGAAGCCTAAAACGTTCTCCCCGAATACCTTGATCTTCACGCAGTCCGCAAGATACGAGCATATTCACTTCTGCTCCATAAGGCAGGTGTAATATCTTTTTTACGCGTCGGCTGTCAAAGCCTTCTATAGGGCAGGTGTCATAGCCTGCTTCAGCCATTGCCAGCATAAAGGTTTGCGCTACCAATCCGCAACTCTTGTGTACATTCACCCGCATATCACTTTCAGAAACGAGTTGCATCATAGGGTGAAACCAACTGCTAACTACCCCAAAAGTCTTGCGCAAAAGACCCAAAAGACCAAAACACCTGCCAAAGAGAAAAGGCATCAACTGGTTGTAAAACTTCTCTTGTTCCTTGATGCGCTTGGCTTGTTTCTCTGGCGGACTATTGCGCTGTATATTACCGCGTTCAAACTCTAAAACCTTCTTGGCGTGCAGACGGTGTTTGTCTTGTCGGGCAACGAATACTACCATTTGCTGTGCTGTAGTAGCTGTTTGCTGGTCAAGGCAAGCGTGTCCCAGCTTTTTGAGTAGTTCCTTATCGGTGATGTGATATACTTCATACAACTGCATATTATAGGTGGTAGGAGCCAGAGTAGCCAATTTAAGGCACTCCCGTACCTTTTCTTCACTAATAGGCGTAGGAGCGTAATAACGCACCGCCCTTCTAAAATCTAAAATATCTTTTAACATATTGTTTATTTGTTGTTACTTGTTAGAGAATGATGAGAAACTCAATGATATATTTCACGCTCATCAAATTTATCTACACTGAGGGTAAAAACAGCTTTCCCTTCGTCGTCAGTTGCCATTGATTTAGCGTAAAAAGTAGGTGGTGTCCGAAAAGTTTTATTTATATGGGCGTTTGCAAAACGCCCGTACATAACATACTTCAAAAATTATAGATAATCAGAGTAATCAACTTTGCCAAAGGTCGTAGCATAATCGTTCATTGTCAATTACTTAATTGTAATTCCCGCTGCAAAATACAACGCAGGCAAAAACACACTCGAACGCGCACTACCGTCTTCGTTCTTGGCTTCTGAGGCAAACATAGCACTGAGTTTGCGCTCTCTATAACGCCCTGAACGGACTAAACTTCCCCCTACAGTAAGTGGAATACTCACGTGTTTGCCTATCTTGAACTCAGGTTCTAATCCCACAAAAAAAGTTTGCGAAGAGAACATTTCTTTTTGTCCGTTGCGTCTTAGGTATGCCAAATAACCTCCTATATTAGTTACTAATTTCAAGCTGAGGTTTTCGCTATAATCATAGCCAAAAGCTACTTTCGTACCGTCAAGTAGATTGATATCTATAGTAAATTTATCGGAAAAGCCTCCTTTGTATTTGAGGTAAAATGCAGGAAACACCATAGGATAACCAAAACTGTTGTTAAGAGCCACGCCACCACCTATTTCAAGGTTAGGTTGCAAGTGCCATACAAGTATAAAAGCACCATTAGCCAAAACATTTTCGCCTATACGGATAGCCGATAGTCTATTTTCAGGGGTATAGCTCCCCGCACCCAGTGCCATAAGCATAGACCAACGTTCCTTTAACGGACGTAAGTGGATAGCACTTACCCCGAGGTTCATCACCTGAGAGGGGTGTTCTTTCCCCAAAGGGAAATTATGGTTGTCCATCTGTACAAAGGTACCATTAAGCGATACACCCCATACAGTAGGCCGCTGATAAGGATCGTCTTCCTTAGGGGCTTGCATGGAGAGGGGTACCAAGGCCCCCACTGAATAGATCATCGCCGAGCCATCGCCCGTATTAGTATCAGCTACGGCATCGTAGAACTTGGAGTTACTGATATACTCAGTCTTGATACTGATTTGTGCCAAGGCACTTGTCGCAAAATGTAATATTATAAAAGTGATAGCTTTTTTCATGGGGGAATGTTTCTAAGTATCGTGGGGCAAAAGTACTCAAAAATGAATCATCTAGTTCAAAAACCTAACTTTTCTATACCAAAAGCGGAATTTACTCGATAAAAAGAGTTAATGTGTCAAATAGCTGGGGCATCAATTAATGAAATATCTCATCAAGAGTAAAAGTATGTACGCCCTTGGGAGCGGTGGCTACTTCTTTACGCATTTTCTGAGCAAGGATAGCTGTAGGCATAGGGCGGTAACGCTTGAAAAGTCCTAATTTGTTGAGGAAAACAATCATCTTCAGTCCAAATTGTTCTCCCTTTCTATCCGACCCTTTACGCACTAATACAGAGGGTTGGAAAATAAGCAATCGAGCGAAACCAAGCGCTTTGATAGCGTCTTCTAACTGTCCTTTCATACGGTTGTAGAATAGCTTGGAGGGTGCCTTAGCTCCTGCAGCCGAGACGAGCACAAAGGTAGGTACTCCATTGTTGTGACAGAGCTCAGCAAAGTTGTATTGATAGTCGTAATCCACACGCCATTGGGCTTCTTTGCTACCAGCAACGGCTAAGGTAGTGCCTAAGCAAGAGAAAGCCACATCGCCCCGAAGCAAGTCAGCCCATGCCTTTGGGTTCTCAAAATCAACCACATGAGTGTGTAGCTTGGGGTGAGTGAGGGTTAAGGGCTTGCGTACAAAGCAATGTACCTCGCTGTAAGTATCGTCAGCTAAAAGCTGTGTTACTAAGTCTTTTCCTGTAGCGCCTGTAGCGCCAATAATGAGAGCTTTCATAAAGTTCAATAATTAGCTAAATATAGAAAGCCATTCCTCAATATTCCTCTCGCATTTTGATAACCTTTTAAGTATTTTATTATCAGTGCTTTCCTTATAAAATAAGCTATTATTTTGTCGCAAAAATACGCTTTTTTTGCGACAAAACAAGCGTGTTTTTATTATACTTTCTTCAAAAAAGAATCTTCTATATCGCTTACCACTACCACAAAATCATCGGTAGAAGGAATGCCAAGAGATACCCAGTCTTCTTTGAGGCGTTTGGCACAAGCGACTAATAGCTTCGTGGCAGTCTCCTTGGTCGTAAAGTTTTATTGCTTGTTCTCTCATAGGGTTTATATTGGTTTTCTATATTGACGATATAGCAAATACCCGCCGACCTTTTTCACTTGCCTCTATATAGCCTTTCTTTTGGAACTGCGCTAACTGTTGTTTCACAGCAGTGGGCGAGATATGGGCTTTTGCAGCCAGTTCGGTAATACTTATATCAGGATTCTGCTCTAAAATACTCAAAAGCACAGCGGAGGCTTCGCTACGGAAAGCTATACGCTGTCCATCATACCACCATATATGAGGCCTTGTTTCGGTAGCAAAGGCAATGAGGTATTGCAATTCGGTTGCCACCCAATCCTTGAAAAAGCGCAAAAAAGGACTTATTTGTGAGGGTGAGGCCGTAGCTCCTAACGAAGGGGCTTTTCCGACCCGCACATCGCTCTCATGTAGGGCATCAAGGTATTGCTCTTTGTTACGATGTCTCACCACCAACATAGGGTACTTATGTCGCGCCAAGATATAGTTTACCAGCAGGCGTGCCATACGCCCATTACCATCTTCAAAAGGGTGTATACGGATATAGCGATAGTGAAACAGAGCAGCTAATTCCAAAGGGTGTAGTGCTTGGAAGGCTTCCGCTTGGTTGTACCAATCTACCAAATCGGTCATCAGAGCAGGAGTCTCTTGGGGTGAGGCATATTCAAAACGGTCTCCATAGCGGGTAATTACGCTGTTAGGACGTGATTTGTAAGCCCCTGCGTGTATCACATAGTGGGTAGTGGTACCATCGGGGAGGGTACGATATACCGTATAGTCTTCCCTGAGGAGTGTTTGGTGCAATAGGCGAATAAAGTGCTGGGTAAGAGGCTTATCCTCGAAGAGTTCCTCTTGCAACATCTGTACAGTTACCTCACTGGCTTTCATGTCGTTGAAGTCCTTGAGGGAACCCTCGCCTGATACCCTACCAAAGAGCAATAACAATTCTGTCTGCCCATAAGTGAGTGTATTGCCCTCTATATGGTTGCTATTGTAGTTGTAATCTACCGTAAAGCGCTGAGAGAGCAAGTGCTGTTTGCGCTCGCTTAGGGGTTGTAAGTCCTGCCATTGCTCAAAAAGTTTGTCTATTTTGTTCATGTTTATGGACAGTTGCTAAGGCAGGTTTATCTTTTTGAGTTCGCCAGCAGGGGTTAGCAATAGTGCCTCTTTAGCCTTATTTTTATCAGGGTGATTGACACTCATTTTCATCTCATAGACCACTTGTATCATCGGCTCTACGATAATAGGATTGAGTACCACATCAAAATCTCGGTTAGCAATAGGTTGGTAATACTGGGTAACGGACTTGCTGGCTTGCATGACATTGCCTGCACGCTTGCTCGGTATAGGGGTACTGCTATAGGCCTCGTAGGTGTTATATAGCTCTGAAGGAGAGGTCAAGGAAAAGCCATCGGTTATCTTCTTTTCAGCAGAGGCAAAGCTCTCACCTAGGGTCGCCTCATAGAGCTTTTGTTTTTCAGCAAAGGCGGCTTTGACCTTCTCTTTGAGTTCCTTCTTTATGGTCTCTAACTCAGTACTGTAGTAGTCCATACGCACAAGGTCATAAATCTCACTATTGGCCAAGAGGGTGATTAGCTCATTGAGACGAGTAGCCTCATGGAGCTTGATATGCAGGTTCTGCTTGAGTTCGAAGCCTGTAGGCACTTCATTGTACGTGCGCTTGCTAAATACTTTCTTCTCGGTCTCAAATTCGTACATAGGGACAAAGGAGATCATATCCACAAAAGCCTCCATGTTCTTAGCCTTTAGGGCAGAGAGCACAGGGGAAAGACGCTGACTCATCAGGGAGGTAGCCTCTTCGGCGGTCTTTCCTGTCTGCGTTATACTAAAGATAGCCACAAAGGCATCGGCCTTGATATTGGCCAGTCCCTTGGCTGAGACTACCATATCGTAATTGGTAGAGAAATCAACCGAGAAGTTGCTGTTACTGATGCTATTTCGGCCTCTGTTTTGGTAATTGAGGTTTCCTGAGGCCTGCCCAAAACCGAGCATTGTGCTCACAAGGGCTACGGAGAAAAAGAAATTTTTCATATTATTTTCTGTTTTTGTTTCGATCTTGTAAATCTGTATCCCAAAAATCATGCTCTTTGTCAAGGAAGACTATGTAAAAGACATCATTTTCCAAGAATCCTGCCACTACTTCTTTGCTTTTGGGTTTGATATGAATCACTGCCCAATTATCGGGGGTTACGTGTTTGGGTTCTTTTCTTCGCCCCAAGAGCTTGTAAGTGTCCTTGTTTTCTGTCAAAGTTATTCTTCTTTGCCATACATTAAGTCAATCATATTAGAGGTAATATCCATACTTTCGGCTGCACCAAAGGTAGAGGCTAAGTATTTCTTTCTGAAATCAGAGCTGTTGCGTACTACTTTAACATCAAAATCGGATAGTGAATAGAGGTGAGAAGCCCCAAACTGATCTCTATCTACAAACCATATCTGGTCTCTGCGCAAAATATCCTTATCTAACAAATTCACATCGTGGGCAGTAAATACAAATTGTACCTCCTTGCGATTGAACTCCTGAAAAAGTTGTAATAGTTTCCAACTAAGATTGGGGTGTAGCTTAGAGTCTAACTCATCAATGAATAGTACTCTACTATTGAGCAAAGTATCATATACCGCCCCTAATAGGTAAATAAGCTTCTGAGTACCATCACTTTCCTCTTCTAAAGCAAAGGGAACACTATCTATGATAAAACTATTTTCATCGTATTTGTTGTGGAAAACAAGCAAATGATCTTCTTTGGAGATACCTATCTGAGATATTTCTAAGAAACGAAGTGCATAGGAGAGCCATATTTTAAATTCAGGAAGTTCTTTGTATAGGGTTTTGGTAACTTTCTTGTAAAAAGCATCGTCCAATCCGTCTATCACATTTATATTCATAAAAAAATGCAACAAAGGTTGTATATCCTTGGAGTTGTTTTGTGCCAAATAACTTGCCAAAAGTACATTGCTATTTACATTGTTCTTGTATTTTGTACCATCAGTAAACTCTGTTTTATGAATGCTGAAATCAGTACCTTGTCGCTTAAACAGACATACTTCTTTACCATTCTTCTTATAGAACCACTCTGATAGAATGTCAAAGCCTTTTACTTCAAACCCATAACGATAGATAATGTTATCCGATAGAAAAGTAACCTCAAATAGAGTAGGTTGTACCTCGGTCTGGCTACTTAGTTTAAAATAATAATCGGTTCTTCCTCTTTCTTCTTCTTTTTTTAGAGATTCGGAGTAAGAAAGGCGCATCAGTTGCCCCATAAAGGCAATAGCTTTCATAAAATTACTCTTTCCACCCCCATTACTTCCGTAGATAGCGGCTGTTTTTAGCAAACTAAAGTCTCTTGTGGTATTTATAACATTGGTTGAAGCTAATTCTTTAAACGACTTGATAGCTGTCATATTAAAATAAGCCTCCTCCTTGTAAGAGGTAAAATTCTTAAACCTAAAAGTAATTAACATAGTTGAGGTAATTATGGACAAAGATACAAAATAAAACAACAAATTACCAAATAATGGTAATTTTATATTTTTAATGGTATTGAAACCCCTGCCGAGAAGCGGAATTTGCCTGTCTCAAAAGGATAGTTTTCGCTTATTTTACCCCATGGGAATGCATATCCTGCTTTTACATAGAAAATAAGAATTTGAATACCTGCTTCAGGGGCAAAGTAGTAGGGGGAAAAATTCAACTGAGGACGCAACATGAGTATAGGAATATCTACAAAACTACCGTGTGACTCATCCGCTCTGATCCAAGCCGAGAGTTGCGCTTCGGGGATAGCGATGAGTTTTTTGTCTTCCGAACGGAAATTGCCCGCAAGCCCTGCCAATAGTACAAATTTTTCGCTATCATAACAGCTGAAATGTAGCCCCAACTGTCCATAGCTACTGCCTTGCTTGAGGTAACTTGCATCTATGACGGGGATTCTGCTGTCAGAGGTTTGGGCTACAGCAGGCAGGGCTATCCACATACATAGTAGTAAAAGGAGTTTTTTCATCAGATTCCGATTTTATTTTTTTAACATAAGCATATTGACCTCTTGGATAAAGAAGTTGAGATTTTGATTGAGCGAATGTATTACTGATTGCATTTGGTCAAACATCTCGGCACGGGTATGCAAATCACCCGCATTATAGACGCCTCCATCGCTAAAAACAACTGCTTTTAGTGCCTTTTCTTTGTCATTGTCAAAAAGATGTTTGATCCATCTCTTTTGTGTGTTTCGCAAAACGGAGCTTTCTCCTGAATTGGTAAAACGAGGCTCATTAATCATATACCACACAAAGGGCGGAAATTCAATATCATTTTTCTCGGTCATAAAACAACGCAACAGATTGCGAGGGTGTTGTAGTATTATCTTTTTCCCTTTGGGATTAAGCGTAAGGAAGCTCAAGCCCGCACCGAGTATTCCGCTACCTACAGCAACTCCCTTATTCCAACCATCATCGGCTATATAAGCGCCCGCCACAGCGGAGGCTGCTCCCACAAGTATGGAGGCTACCGTAAGGCGGGTAACATTCTTGTCGTTGATGTCACTTAGCGTGGTAGCTATTTGGTCTATACGCTCTTCTTCACAATCCAATTCCGCAGTTACCGAATTCATCTGTGAGAAAATAGCGTTAATCTTGCTATGGATTTCTATTTTTAAGGTATTGCGCTTTAGTTGTGCTTGCTCAGAAGGATCATCGGCCAAAGCGATTAATGATAATAAAGCCTCATCGGTATCGGAGGCATAAGCGATCAGGATATTTCTGGAGGATAGTTTCCCTTCAAAAAGTTTTTTGCCCAACGCAAGCTTTGCTTCATCAATTACTATAGGAGCTTCTTTCTCCTTTGTCACTGTATAGGGCGGAGGGACACAATAGTCATCAGGAGCTTTTATTTTCTTGGAAGATGCACAACCTATACAGAGTAAAAGGATAGGTAAAAAAAGGTGCTTGAAACTTATATTCATAAAACTAATTTTCGTATTTTTCTGTAAAATAGGAGACCAAAAGAGCAACCGAAATAGCTATACACACGCAGAAGTCGCCCACGATGGCTAAAGGGAATAGGAGGGCGGTTCTGAGCGTACTACCAAAAGTTTTTTGGCGTTTTTCCAAAAGGTGTAGGGTAATGAATATTTTTAGGTTCAAAAATGGGCTATTTAGTGCGGCAAATATACAAAAAATAATGATTAATTTTGTATATTTGTAGCTTTGTAGTATATACTAATCTTCGATTATGTATCAAATAAAAACAAGTGATTTTTTCAATCATACCCTAGATAAGGAATTAAGGGATATTGATATTGTTAAGAATCTCTCAGAAGAATCTTTTACAACGGGAAGTAGTATTTTATACGCTATATATTCATCAAAATACAAGATAGAGTTCTGCTTTAAAGAAAATAGAAAGCTCCACTATATTATGATAGAGGAACTCTCTGAGCAGGGAGATAACAAGAATATAGCCCTTGAGTATATAGATGACCTGCATCTATTTGATATGAAGAGAGAAGAATTAGCAACTCTTTTAGGACAGCCTATTACGGATCATACACTTATACAGAATCATATAGAACTCTATCTGTCAGAAGCGCAAGTAGATAGTTTGTATTATTTTAACATCAGTTCAGTATAGAAGTTTTTTACAAACTTGTCTTAGGTTATGATTTTAATGAGTCAATTAGTAAACTTTCTCATTAGTTCTTCTGATCGTTTGCGCCCTGCTAAATAATGGGGATCAAGCTCTATGGCTTTTTGCAAATAGGCGAGGGCTTGCGAGCGATACTTGCGCTGTGGGTGTTGCTTTGCCCACGCCCAATACACGAAACTCATTATTTTCCAAGAGGCGTACTCAGGGTGTTGTGCTTGCTTTCGGATGATGTTCTCAAAGTCTATTTTAGCCAAAGCACGCTTACTGAAGTAAAACCAAGGTAGGTTTTCGGCTACGCTACCGCGCATAAATTCAGGAAGATAGTGTATTGCTCCATACTTTTGTATAGCAGTTTCAAAGAGTTTAAAACTTTTGCCAATGAGTGAAAGCTTAAAAGTTTCGGCAGCTACTAAAGCCATTGCTGATGCCTTGTAAGAGAGAATAAAGGGCTGTAATGCCTCTGAGGCTTTGGGGTGTGCTTCACATTCTGATAGAATAGTGAGGCTCTTTTGTGCATAGCCTTTGTAGTGCTTATTGAAAAAGCCTAAATTTAGGGCTACTTCGTGATAAATGATCCCTAAGCGCACTTTGTTAAGCAAGGAAGGATTTGCTTTGTAATCAGCTTCAATTTCAGGAAGTTTGGCTTGGAGGAGGTCGTTGTCGATGAATTCCATTACATCGTCTAAGGCAATTTGATAATCGTTGAGTGTTCTCATTATGTCTTCTTTTTGAATTCGGGGCAAAAGTACAACACAATGAGCTTCCCACTCGTTGACTTAAGTTAAGATTTTTTGGAGTGCATACGTTTGAGCAATCGGCTAAAACTTTCGGGGCTGATACCCAGTAGGTTGGCGATGTACTTTTGAGGTACTCGCTGAAAGAGTTCTGGACGCGAATGCAATAGATGCTCAAAGCGTTCTTCGGGTTTATCAGCAGCGAGGTACATAGCGGTATCAGTAGCACGTTGTAGGATTTGCTCAGTCATTAAGCGTGCGAAAGTTTCAAAGTTGTGATGCTCAGCATAAAGAGAAAAAAGGTCTTCTTTACTGATACGATATACAATAGTTTCCTCTAAGGCTTGTAATGAGAGATTAGAAGCGGAACCGCTGTTAAAACTCATAAAAGAGGTTGTCCATTGGTTTTCAAGTGAAATGTCACAGGTTTTTTCATTGCCGTCGTCCTTGGTATGGAAATGACGTACACACCCTTTGGCGATAAAAAAGAGATAGTTACAAGGATCAGGAGCCTCTAAGAGCATTGCTTTCTTAGCGAAAATACGTTCAGTAAAATATTTATCTACTGCGTTGAGTTCTTCCTTAGTAAAAGGAAGAACTTGTTGAAAATGTTTTTTTAAAGAATCAAACATAATGGTTAATTATTACTCCGCCATTTCTCCATCATAAGGGAATAGACGGTTAGACAAGAAGTTTCGTTCTTTATTTTATGGCTTTTTCTTGATATTTGCCTTCGTGAAAGTATTCATAAGCACTAGCTTCCAATTCCCCGCAATCTGTACATTAACAAATTTACCAATGAGCAAATCCATATATTTCTCTTTCATTTCATTAGAAAGAAAACTACGCTCAATCCATAGCTTCCAACTAGGTAACGTTTTAGCAAACCGCTGATAAATAGCGTTTACTGTTTTTTCGTTTATCTGTAAGGAAATCAAACATATATTATTGCAAATTACTTGTTGTTTTATTCTTTTTCTTAGAACTCTTTGCTTTGCTGTTGAACTCTAAACAGAGTTGTAACCAAAAATCAAAATCTTCTTTTTGCTTATACCCTGAAGGCTCTACATAACAATATCCTGAGAGTTCTTTTCCTCTCATTACCACTGGCGAGAAACCTTCTCTTTCGGAAAGTTCTTCTGTCTGTTTAGGATCAAACCTACACATTAAGGAATCCTCTCCTATATTGATGCACATCTTGTCATTCACCAAGAAAGCCAAACCGCCAAACATCGCTTTTTCTTCTACTGTAATATGGGGAATTTCGGCTAAATATTCGCGAACTCTATTCGCAAGTGTTATACTATAAGCCATTTTTTTATTAGATTTTTGAGCTAAAATAGTTTAAAGCTACTATAGTTCCCAGATGTCTCGATTCGTGCATATTGTTTACATACATAGCTTCTTCTATAGTATCAATAGAAAATAAACCTACCTTAACCGTCGGAAACTCATTGAATAGCCTTGTCTGATAATCTTCTTGTAATTGATTTACTGTACTAAGTAACAATTCCTTTACTTGGTAGATTTCTCCCTTTGAAGGTGCAATCTTTTGAGGAAAGGTGCCACGATTATATTTCTCTAAAAAATCATTGCTTATTAGCAGTTTATTTCCACTGAGCTGATAACATAAGAATTGCTGTACAGCAATACAATGTGCTATATTCCAAAAGATGTTATTAGAAAAACCTGTTGGGATATAGCCTAATTGTTCAGGGGTAAGACTATCTAAGTAAGTCAATAGGTTTTTGCGAATGGATAAAAGAAAGTCAAAGTGTTTTGTTTTTGTCATTTTTTAATACTTTTTAGAAATCGGGGGCAAAAGTACTGCCTTCAAACTAAAAAAATCTTGCCATAAGACAAGATTTTTACATTTCTTTCCTGATACGACTTAGCGAAGTATCTGTAATACCTAAATAAGTAGCTATATGTTTTAAGGGGGCGTACTTTATAGCACTGGGTTTTTCCTTTATAAACTGCATATAGCGTTCTTTGGCAGGGAGTGTAATCATTTCGAGGGAACGTTTCTTTGCCTCAAATAATTTCTCTGTCATAAAGAGTCGCCCCCATTCGGAATATCCTTTTAGACTGTGATAAAGTTCCTGAAAACTGTCATAATCTATATGCCACCCCTCACAATCAGTAAGGGCTTGGATATTTTCGGCAGAAGGCAAATGCTTAAAAAGAGAAAGTTCTTGCACGATAATTTCACCTTCACAAAAGAAGTCGGTAGTGATATCATTCCCTTCATAGTCATACACGAAGGCGCGAGCAACTCCCCTCTGGAAGATGAGATAACCACGAGCTATTTCGTCCTTGTGTAAGATAAAATCGCCTTTGCGAAAAACAATAGGCTGATGGGCTTTTTGTATTTGTTGCAATTCTTGCGCCCCTATGAGAGGGTGTTTGTATATGTTTTGAAATAAGTTATGTGTCATTGTTCTCCTTACATATTTTTTCAATGTTATCTGTAGTAAGTAAATTTTTGTTGAAAGTTAGAATAATAGGATTTTCTATATCGTAAGTTATATCATACAGTTTTTTTTCCTTCACACAAAGTAATAGCCAAGCAATGGTATTTTCAACCACTTGTTTGGTATTAGGTTCATTCTCATCAGTGATATCCATATCAAAAAAGACTTTGATAAATATACTATCTCCCGAAATACGATCTATTCTTGTGAAAGCTTCAGGGTAATGTTTCCAATCTAAGGAACTTGATTGTACAATTTTTGAAATAATTTCTCCACAATCTAATTCTTCCTCTTGTTTATTTTGATTGTTATTACTTTGATTATTAATAAAATCACAAGAGACAAGTACTCCTATAAAGAAGAAAAGATAAATTATTTTTCTAATCATTTTGATTGTTTTTTAATTATCATTTAAACGATTCCTTTTTCAATGTATCACAAAGTTTGCTTTGTACAGTCTTGCGTATTTGTGCAAATTGCTCAGGGATTAAAGTTTATTTCATTCCTCAACAAGAGTTACTACCCCTACTTCGGCACCGAAGAGAGCCAATACTTGATTTACTTTATCCAAACGCAAGGTGCTTTTGCCCTGCTCTAATTCGCGAACAAAGCGTAGTCCAACGCCCGCTCGCATGGCCAACTCAGGCTGTGTAAGACGTAGCTGCTTACGCCTTTGCTTTACAAAAGAAGCGATACTCATAATTAACAAATGGACTAATTAGCAAATGTGCTAATTAGTTTATACCTTTTCGGGTGCAAATATACGCAATTTTTTGAATATATACCTTTTCGGGTATAAATAATTGGAGGTGATTTAAAAAGTATGATGAAGTAAAAAG
>NZ_ALNN01000049.1:0-11268 GCF_000293175.1 Capnocytophaga sp. CM59 | reverse complement strand
GTAACCGCAGGAAGTTCATAGTTGCCATTGGTGTTATCTGGCAAGGTGATCCTTACCGTGCCTCCTCCCAAGGCCTGGGTGGTCTGGTTCGTTAATGTTACCTTATAGAAAATCGTACTACCCTTAGTAACTGTCGTGATCGCTGGAGATGAAGACGAAGAGGCTGCTACAAATGCACTCTCTACCTTTACATTTACATGCGGCGCTAAAATCGTTACCTTAAAACGCTTCTTGCCTACTGTACCTCCATCTGTCTTGCCCTTGACTGTGTATTCTACATAGTTATCCCCTATCTGAAATCCATTATAGGTCGTCGCTGGCGTGTTGCCATCCGTATCAGGCGTAGGCGTGTATTTGCTGCCATCAGCCCTAGTTACCTCCCACGTAAGCCTGTATCCACAGCCCTCAGTATCCGTGATCGTTGGCGCTGTCCATGTAGCCGTGGCCGCACACTGATTCGTTGGCATCGTCTCCGATACATCCGGTAGCGCGCCTATCGCTGCGTCGGTGAAGTTTTTACCCAATAGTGGTAAGCGCTTTCTGTCTGTATTTTTCTCTACAGGAGTACCACAGCCTAGGCCTGTTTTCATTTTATAAGTAACCCAATACTCAGCCTCTTCCTTAGGGGCTATAGTTAGGGACGGATGCTTGAGGTCAGCAGCTGCTATACCATCTAAAGCACTAGCTGGATCAGCCTTCCACTGTATATCATAAAGGGATTCTGAGATGTCTACACTAAGGATAGTAGGAACACCATAGCAGACACTTGCCGCTTGTGTGCGTACCTGTGGTGCGGTCAAGCTACCAAAATCAGGGATAGGTACCCAGCGATCAAAACAACCAGACTCGAACTTCACCTCATAGGTATCGCCGCCAGTGAGCTTAGGTATATTGTTAAAAGTCGCATTAGCATCCGCTATGTTAGTAGGCTTGTCTGTCACTACCTTCTTCACCTCATTACCTCCTTGAGTAACTACAGTCTTGGTGCCTCCTGATACCTTATAGAGGGTATAAGTGATTGGATACTTAGGTTCCGCCCCTGCAGGCATCTCTACCCGTATCATACCCGTATTAGGATTGGAGGGGTCACACATACCTACCGCAGAAAGTGGCACTACATCCGTTACCTCCTTCACGGTGAAGGGCATATATATATAAGTATGAGACATCAAACCAACCCCTTGTTGTTCATCAGGTTTAAATCCATAAGTATAGCCTTTGTCCCCTGGCTTATAGACTGCGGTATAATGGTGAGATCCTCCAGCCTGAATACCTAGGATATAGTCTCCCGCAGGCAAGTTATCTATCTCTGCCTTTTTCTCATATTTGGAAGGATCCGATGAAAGTTTGGTAACTGAATATCTTGATTGTCTTACCAAATTTCCTGTATTAACTCGTTTGTAAAGTGGTTGTGATCCTCCTGGGTCTCTAAAGACATATAGCCAACCCAGCACATTATTCTCTACCTCATCTACTGCCCTATAGATAAGCTTTCCTCTTCCTGCTTGTCCGTTTTTACTACATTCTACCTCTACCTTCAAGGGATCTATCTGTATATAAGGGGAAGGGGTTTCCGCTACGGTAAGAGGGAGGTTACGGGTAGCACAATTATTCTTAATATTTACGATATATTCTCCTGGCGGTACGTCCATAATCAGTATATAGCCAGTACGTATATCGTTTTCCTTATAGATACCCTTTATTGGGAATTTTATCTGATAAGTACCTGCCAAGCCTTCAGGCCCAGTGGCGGTATAGGTCTTAACACCTTGGAAGCCATCCTTGCGATGGATAGTAACCTCCAAGGGATTGGCATCGGTTACTACATCTCTCACACCGTATAGCTGTACCCTTTTTCCTCTATGTTCCCATTGTAGAACTGCTCCATAGCCATCATAGAGGGCATGTACCCCTACATTGTCAATCAAGTCAGGCTTAGTTAGGGTCAGCTCTGAGGAGACATAGTGTTTGCAATCGGTAGGCGCCGTGGCGTTGAGAGCCGTAGAGGCATCAGCATATTCTACCTGATATTTGTTGGTTACTGTAGAGACAGGCACATACATCCTATGGCGATTGACATCATACTCATCGTAGAACTTATACATCACATCGCTTACTGTGGTAGCTGCCTGCCAAACATTGGAAGTTTTTACACGGGCTTTCATTCCCGTGAAATTACAAAAATCAGTATAAGAGGGCGTTCCTCCATGTTGGAAAGTAGTGGTAAGCACTACCTCTCTATCACAATTGCCTCCACCTATTTTCTTGCGTACTCCTATCTCGGTGTAAGGCTTATAAGGCGTCGCTACAACCGTATGGGTAAGCACTATAGGGGTGGCCAAGGCACAGTCCTCATAGGTAACAGTAATCACATCGCCTCCTTTTACCTTATAGGCGGACTTATGCACCATCGCATCATAAAGCGTACTAAGCCTAAACTCATTGTTGCCATATACGATCCCGTGGGCATCTACCCTGGATTGTGGAAGGGCATCGGTATTGGTGAATTGTTCTGGAAAGCCTGGGAGCATTACCCCCCCACGCTTTACCTCAACCTTAAGGTTATAGGTATAGAACTTATCACGGGTTACCTGATTGGGATTACTTGCTCTATTTGGGAATTTAGGTGCTACCGCAAACTCATATTCGCCACAGTCGGCACAGGTATGTGCTAAGTGAAGTCGTACGGCCTCTGCTGAGAAGCGGAGCGGGTTGGTCTGGGTACGTTCGGCCACACAATTCCCACCTACGTCCTTTACCTTAATGACATAGTCCTTACCCACTTCCAAGCGCTTGCCTGCATCGGGTTCTATTTCCTTTTGGGTAGTACCTGTGGCACCTCCCTTAGGGAAAGAGGCATCGGCATTACTTGCGGATACCACCACTTCGTTATTATCCTTACGGCGTACCTCTACCTGAAAGGGGCCTACGGCATTGGGGTTGTTGATCTCTACTGTAATCATTCCACGAGACCCCCTTAATACCCCTTTCTGCTTACAGCTCTCTAAGGTAACACTTCTAAGGAAAGAGGCCGAAGCAGGCTTGGTGGTGAAGCTTCTGACATTGCGGGTTTCTGTTTTAGCACAAGTACCCCCACCTACCTGGTCAGTTACCTCTATCTCGTACTTGGTATTGGCCTTAAGGCCTGTGGTAATCTGTACGGTAGTTTCATTGCCTGACTTAGTGGTAGGCGCAGAGGTGGCCGCAGGTGTAGCTTGGCCTACTTCATAGAGCTTAATGACAAAGGGGCCAGCCCCATTTTTTATCTTAAAGGTCATTTTCCCATCGGAGGTACACTCCCCTACGGCACGTTCAGCATCGGCCTGTTCGTAGGGTTCTACCACGATAAAGTTCCTATAGGTGGAAGTAATCGTTTGGGTGCCCTGTGTGGGGTGGGTCTTAGAACCATCTTTTCTAATGACCTTTACCTTATAGGTGCCTGTAGGGAAGGCAAATTGTGCCTTCCCTGCTGCGTCAAAATCCTTTTGGGATTGTTTGACTCCTGCACTATTATAGAGTTCCACATGCCAAAGCGACACAGGAATACCTGCGGTAACCGCAGCTGACCAATCTACCTTTATATTTCCTCCACATACCGTATTCTCCCCCGTAAGGGTATAGGCAGGAAGACTCTGTGCCAACGCAAAGAGCGGTAGCAAGAAAAAACCTATATATAGTAGCGATCTTTTCATAATAATATATTTATTGGAAAATCTTTATAATTGTTATTTGTCTATTATTCGAATCAATAGTTAAAATATTATTTGCTAACTTTCTAAGAAGCAATAAACTCACGTCTCTACCCTAACGCTGGCTAAGACAACTCCTGATGAGCGTAGTCATCCGTAGAGATGCAATTTATTGCGTCTTAACGAATTAGATGATACAGATATTTTTAACTATTGATTCGCATCTATACTAATGAGAATCAACTATTATAGTCAATCATTTATAGAATAATCGGCTAATTTTAATTTGCTCTTTTTCAAGGGAAAATTGCCTCACATACTCCGCTTTCGCGGACTTTATCCCTACACCTGCTCACGCTAATTTTTCGCTAACCATTTTTGTTTGACTATAAGACAATCCCTAATGAGCATAGTTTTCTGTAGAAAGACTATTGATTTGCGTCATTAGTCACTGGTCACTAGTCACTATCTAAACCAAGTCTCTACGGCTATCAAAGAGCCACAACCTGCTAAGAAGCCGACAAGGGCTAGCCATGAGATATGCTTTACATACCAGAAAAAGTCTATTTTTTCCATACCCATAGCCGCTACTCCCGCAGCTGAACCTATGATGAGCAAGCTACCCCCTGTTCCTGCTGAGAAAGCAATAAAGTGCCATAGAGCAGCATCCAATGGCTCTTGGAACATACCTATGGCAGCTGCCACTAGCGGTACGTTGTCTATCACCGCAGAAGCGAAACCAAGAATCATCACCACTATATTCTCATTGGGAACCACTTGGCTAAGAGTACCTGCAAAGTTGAAAAGAACGCCTGTTACCTCCAAAGCGGCTACAGCCAAGAGAATACCTAGGAAAAACAATATACTGGAGTGTTCTATACGTCCTAAAGCACTATGTACTGAGAACGAAGGCTTGTCCCCTTCTGCCAATTCTGTATTAGGCTTGAGCAGCTCTGAAAAGAACCACACAGTAGCCAAGGAGAACAACATACCCAAATAAGGAGGCAAGTGGAACAAAGACTTAAATATAGGCACAAAGATAATACCTAATACCCCAATGATCAAGATAGGAGTACTGCTCTTGTAAGCCATGGTCTTATCCATCTGTGGCATGTCCAACTTCCCTTTGAAAATAGGCATAAAGGACGCAATAGCAAAAGGCACCAAGAAACAAAATACAGCAGGCAATACCACATAGTCAATCAGTCTCATAGCGGTTACCTTATTGGCCATCCACAGCATAGTGGTAGTTACATCCCCTATAGGAGACCAAGCCCCCCCTGCATTGGCCGCAATGATCAAAAGTGACGCATACCATATACGTTCCTCGCGGAAAGGTACCAGCTTGCGCAAAATGGTAATCATTATTATTATAGTGGTAAGGTTATCTATCAATGATGATAGGAAAAATGCCACAATCCCCATTACCCAAAGTAATTTTTTCTTTCTACGGGTCTTGATCATCTTTTTGATAATCTCAAAACCTCGGTGCATGTCGATGATCTCAACAATGGTCATTGCTCCTATGAGGAAGAAAAGAATTTCAGCTACCTTTCCTAAGTGATACAATAGGAGGCTATCAATAGCCTGAGGGTTTCCCCCCTCGTAATGTTCTGCCAAGGGAACTAGCCCCTTGTCAATTTCAAAAATAGGCAAATCAGCCACTTTGAGGATTGTCCAGCACACAACAGCCATACCGAGTGCTGAAATCGTTTTGTCAATTTTCACCTGGTGTTCTACTGTAATAAACAGATAACCAATGAAAAACACCGCTACAATAAGATATTCCATAGCAATTTTCTTTATACTTTTTTGAGGGTGCAAGTTATAAAAAATTTATCAGAAAAACGAATTTTTCCACATAGTTTTTTCCTCTTTTTGTTGATAACTTTTTTTGGTGCTTCTTCTCCCCTCTGCAAACAAGAGGAAAGACATGAAAATCAAGCAGTCAGCATACAGCTCAACCTTTGTTCATAAAAATAATATGGTTTTCTTTTCCTTATTTTTGAAAAAAAATGTATCTTTGCAGGGATTTTACCAAAACAATTAATTTCCTCATATGATACCAAATTTCAAATACCCCACTCCTATTGACAAGGAAGTCGATTGGGATAAGTCCAAAACGATTATGAGTCGTACGGATGCGGCAGGTGTGATTGATTACGTCAATCAAGTATTCTGTGATGTATGCGGCTATAGTGAAGAAGAACTTATTGGTTCTCCACACAATATTATCCGCCATCCGGATATGCCTCGTGTCATTTTCAAGGTACTTTGGGACAATATACAACAAGGTATAAACTTCCATGCAGTGGCCAAGAACTTAGCCAAATCAGGCGAATACTACTGGGTGGTAACGGATTTTGACATCATCAAGGATGCCCAAGGCAAAATCGTAAGCTACTTGGCGCGTCGTACTTCTATTCCTAAACAAAGTATAGATAAATACATCGCTCCCCTCTATGCCAAGATGCTACAAGTGGAAGCCGTAGGTGGTATGGAAGCCAGTGGTGCTTATCTGGCCAACTTCCTCAAAGAAAACGGCTACTACGACTATATTGACTTTATAGAAAACGCGATCCTTGAATTCAAGTAAAAAGTGAATAATGAATAATTAATAGTGAATAGTCATTGGTCACTAGTCATTAACGCGAATCAATAGTAGAAGAACAATCATTAAGACGCAATTTATTGCGTCTCTACAAAAGACTACATTCATCAAGAATTGTCTTAGCCAGCATCTTTGTAGAGACGCAATTTATTGCGCCTTAGACAGTTAGCAAATAGTATTTTAACTATTGATTCGCATCACTAGTCATTAGTCACTAGTCACTTGTCATTAGTCACTGTTTTTCTTCTTTTTCAAAAACAAATAGGTAGCGCCGCCTAAAAGACTAGCCATAAATGCGGCCAAGAGAAAGCTGCCTATAAGGTACTGCATAAGGTGTGCCTTGACAAACTCTTGGGTAATCTCACCCTTGGGAAGCAAGTCCCCGCCAACAAAAAATCCCCCTACCTTGAGCGAACTCCATACAATCACTGGGATTATAGGCGGAATACTGATGTTGGAGGCCAAAAAGGCCAAGGACTTATTCAGCCCCAATAGTACCGAAAAGGTAATAGTTAGTGCCGTTTGCAAGCCCCATAAGGGGGAAATACCAAAAAAAACACCCAAAGCTATAGAAAAGGCTTTCTTGCTATCGGAGAGTTTCGTCTCTAAAAGATCTTCCTTAAGAAACGCTCTAAAACTTTTTTTTTGAAACTTCCTCAGAAAATCACGGGGCTTGATATAAAAAAGAGCAATAAGCACCAAAACTGTGTTGAGCAAACTGATACGTACAAAGTCCCTCACTGGCCGAAAGTGAGAGACCCGCTCTTGTGGATCATAGAGCACTCGTATAGGCACGGACTTTATAGGCACTCCACGCCAACTGCTTCTAACAAGTACTTCTATCTCAAACTCAAACTTGCCTGTAAAATAGCGCTTCGGTATCCCCTCAAGCGGGTATAAGCGGTAACCTGACTGGGTATCAGGGAGCCTCACACCTGTCTCCAAGTGAAACCAAAAGTTGGAAAACTTATGTCCAAAACTACTTTTTCTAGGGACACCCTCCACAGTCATATCGCGGTTACCCACCAAGAGCGTGAGGGTAGGTTCTTGAGCTATAGCAGTAAGGAAATGAGCTATATCCTCTGGGAAGTGTTGCCCATCGGAATCTATCGTCAGCACATACTGGTAGCCCTTGGTTCTTGCTACACGAAAGCCCTCTTGCAAGGCCTTGCCCTTGCCTTTGTTCTGAGTGAAGGTAATGACTTCTATTTGAGGATAACGAGCAAGGATCTCGGCTGTTCTATCAGTGGAACCATCATTGACAACAATTACCTCTTGGGTATAGGAAAGAACCCCATCCAATACTCTGGAAAGGGTCTTTTCGTTGTTATAAGTAGGAATAAGTACAGCGTAGTTAGTCAATGATTAATGCTATTAAAACTTTAACTTTTTAGGATTACTTCTATTATCTACAAATGTTATTATTTGGACTTCTTTTTCGGCTTCTATGATTCTATAGTACATTGAGAAATTTCGCAATATAACAATTCTACGAATATTCTTCTCTTCCAAATAAATCGTCCCTATTTTAGGAAAATTCCTCAATGTATCTAAAGATTGTTTCTACTTACCGATTCAAACTTATAGCATATTTGGGTGAATTATTGTTTTCTGCCCAAAAAAGAAGTATATCGTTATATTGTATCTTTGCCTCCGTTGTCCATAGAACAAGATATTCTGTTTCCATTAGTCCATGTATTTTTCCAATATCTTCCTTGCACTCTCCATAACTTCTTCATGGGAGACAAAATTTCCTGTTTCTGCATCCTTTAAGCCTCTCTCTATTGCCTGAAGTGTATATTAATCATATGTCTCATAAGCATTGGCTTTCTCTACCAATTCGTTATAGTCCTCTATAGGAAGTAATGCATAGGTCTTATTCCCTTGCTTATCTGTAAGGAAATGCGTGTCTGTTAGTGGTAAAGTGGCTGTATTCATAATATAGTTGTTTTGTTAGTGATTAGCTGTTAGTTACTGACGTCTGACTACTATCTAGCTAAATTTTTCAAATCCTTTGCCATATACTGCCTCTACATTGGTACGAGTTACAAAGGCTTCTGGATCTATGCTATTGACTAAGCGGAAAATAGTGGTACCCTCTCCACGGCGTGCAAAGACGATAATGACCTTCTGAGGGTTCTTAGTGTACCAGCCCACACCATCCACTACGGTACAACCGCGCTTGAGTTCGGTGTTGATATGGGTGGCGATCTCTTCATATTTCTTAGAGAGTATGGTAACCTGTATGGCTCGCTTGGCGCCATTCATTACCACATCCACTGTCTGATACATAATAGGCAAAAGGATAATCCCTAAGACCATTTTCTCTATAGTGTAGCCCTTAAGTACGAATATAGAGGACGTTACAACAAGTAAATCCACCACCAAGAGAATACGAGAGATGCGTATCTTGAAATATTTGGTTACTAAAAAGCCAATAATATCTACCCCTCCGGTACTTCCATTGACTGAATAGACCATTCCTAAACCTGTTCCCATCAAAATACCTCCCAAGACTATGGAGATAAAAGTATCATGTATCAGCGGATTCGCCGTAAAGTATGGGGTCAGGTAGGTCTCCCCTATCTTCACCCCCAAGGTAAGCAAGCCTGCTCCTATGACTGTATTGATCACAAAAGTCTTGCCTAAAAAACGGAAGGCAAGTACTAAGAGCGTCAAATTTACCACTAATATAGTAGTAGAAGCATCTATGCCTGTAGCATATTTGATCAAAAGAGCTGCTCCTGCCAAGCCTCCTGTTACTACTTTATTAGGCATGATAAAACCTGTAAGCCCAATGGAATAGATAACAATGGCAAAAGCCATGTAGAGATAATCTTTGATGTAGAAAGATTTCAAATACTCAATGGTATTGTTCTTTTTGTCCATATATTATTGCTTTTTTTGCGGCACAAAAGTACGATTTTTTTTATGGTAAAAAAAGGTTTTCCCATAAATTTTAATCTATCGGAAATTTAGGAAATAATTCGTATTTTTGCGCTATCTAATTAGCTAATGCACCCATGTATCAATGCGCCATTTTGTCAATGTGCTCATTGACCAATTGACTCATCTGCTAATCAGTTAATCAACTCATTAACAATTAATAATTAACAATTAAAAAAGTGTCCTATTTTTCTACTGATTTTACTTTAGGGATACTCGGAGGGGGGCAACTAGGAAAGATGCTCCTTAGTGAAACCCTCAAATACGATATCCGCACCATCGTGCTTGATCCTAGCGCAGAAGCCCCTGCTCGCTTCGGCTGTCATGCTTTCTTTCAGGGTGACCTGATGGACTATGACACGGTATACCAGTTCGGCAAGCAGGCCGATTTGCTTACCTTTGAAATAGAAAATGTCAATGTAGATGCCCTTGAGCGCCTAGAACAAGAGGGAGTCAAGGTGTATCCTACCCCTGCAAGCCTGCGAATCATTCAGGACAAGGGTGCCCAGAAGGCTTTCTACAAGGCACATGGGATTCCTACCGCTCCCTTTGAGGCTTTCGACTCCCCTACCCTCTTGGCCGCTGCGGTTGCCGAAGGCCAATGGACGTACCCCTTTGTGTGGAAGAGTACCCGCTTTGGCTATGATGGGAACGGAGTGAAGATCGTACGCAATCTTCAAGACCTCCATGCACTCCCCGAAGGGCCTTGTATAGCTGAGCAGTGTGCCGAAATAAACAAGGAACTCGCGGTGATTGTTGCCCGCAGTCCCAAAGGGGAAGTGGTCACCTACCCCGTGGTAGAAATGGAGTTTCACCCTGAGGCCAACCAAGTGGAGTATGTGCTTTGCCCAGCTCGTATTGCTGAGACTATCAGCAGCCAAGCCAGAAAAATCGCTCTACAAGTAGCCGAAGCCTTTGGCAGTATTGGCCTATTAGCCGTAGAACTCTTCCTTACCAAAGGGGGAGAGATATGGGTCAATGAGGTTGCTCCTCGCCCGCACAACTCTGGCCACTACTCCATTGAGGCAAGCTATACCTCTCAGTTTGAGCAGCACCTAAGAGCTATTTTAGATTTGCCTTTGGGCAGCACCGAAAGCAAAGTCGCTGGCGTCATGGTCAATCTCGTCGGAGCCGAAGGCTACGCAGGCGATGTGATCTATGAGCATATAGAGGACGTCCTCTCCCTCCCTGGCGTTACCCCTCATATCTACGGCAAACGACAAACGCGTCCTTTCCGCAAAATGGGACATATCACCATCACCCACCCCGATATAGAACAAGCCCGCTCACTGGCTCAGACAGTAAAAGAAACTATTAAAGTCATCAGCCGTCAGTAGGCAGTGGTAAGTGGTCAGTGGTTAGTTGTCAGTGGTTAGTTATCAGTAGTAGGGGTTAATTGCCATTAGCCCATTAGTCATCAGCCTTATAGTTGCAATAGATTGTGTCATGTCCTAAAATTAGTTGACACTTTTAGTTATTTGTTTAACATCGTTTTTTATCAAGTCATACTTATTATGTAACTTCAGTAATAACTTTAGTTCTGTAATCATATATAAGCATGACTTTTATCTTTGATAGCCTATAATAATTATGTTTATGCTACTTGATTAAAGAAAATACTATCTGGTGTTTTCAACTCCAATGACCAGTGTAGGCGCTCTTGGTTATAAGTCTCTATAGCTGAACGAACAGCTCTTTCGGCTAATTGTTCATCATTAAATGTCCTATCTAAGAGAAATTCAGTTTTCAATATCCCATTTACACGCTCTGCACAAGCATTTTCATAACAATGATCCTTCTCTGTCATACTGATATCTATCTTTTCTTTCTGCAATAGTTGGACATATTCTTTACAACAATACTGAATACCTCTATCAGAATGATGTATCAAAGGAACAGTTCTATTCCTATGCTTTAAGGCATTTTTCAAAGCTTTTATACCTCCTTCTATAGAAAGACTATTACTTAGAGAATATCCCATTATTCTCCTTGAAAATAAGTCTGTTACCAAAAATAAGTACC
>NZ_ALNN01000048.1:0-6213 GCF_000293175.1 Capnocytophaga sp. CM59 | reverse complement strand
CCTCTAAGGGAATTATTCCCTTCCCAAGACGATAAGCAAAAGAATAAAGAAATAGATACCACTGGTTTTGAGCAGCTTTCCTATTCTTCTTCGAGGCATAATCCTTTTTGGAGGCATAACGGACAGATTTATCATTTGATCGAGGGGTGGTATGATAATGACCAACATAAATGGAGGAGGAGCGAACGCCGATATGTAGTAGTAAAAGGCTATGACAATGCATCTCTAAGGGTAGTACCCAATGGTTTCTTAGCCGATAAAGATTATTGGTATGGTGGTACTACAAGGCTGTTCCCAAGCAAGGACGTGGAGCTTTTGGCTATCTATGAGGGCTATGAGAAAGGCTGGGGTATGGATCCCGCCCCTACTCCTAATTTCTATCTCTTTAAGAATGCCCAGGGATATTGGTTGGCCGAATTAAGCGGAGAGGGGGCAATGTGTCCATTGACCAATGAGCAAGCCAGTAAATTATTAAACCGACAATAGTAACTCAAAACTCAAAACTCAAAACTCAAAACTATCATGAGACATTTTATATTATTTTTATGTTCTTTTTGTGCAAGCCTCTATCTTTTTGCCCAAAAAGAACCCCTACAAGTTACCGATATTACTAAGGTGAGTAGCTTAGGAGCACTGCAAAAGAGGAATAGTGGTTGCCGATATGTGGAGGGATATATCCTAAATCCCAATAGGCTGATATACCAGACCTTTGATACGCGCCGTGAATTCTCTGCGGATATGTCCTCTTTTCAGCTCAAAAGACACGGCTTTGCGATGGATAAAAATGGTATTTATTACCAAGGTGTTTTCTTTCCTATTGATACTACAGGATTTAAGGTAGTAGGGGAGAAGGAACGCCCCAGAGGGGAAGGAGGCGTCTATAAGGGGGAGGATTATCTATGGCGTACCAACCAAAAGGCTTTTTTAGGTACCCAAGAAATAGAGGTGGCTGACCCAGCTTCCTTTGAGGCAGTAAAGTATTTTAATGGTTGTTATTTCAAGGATAAAAACTACCTCTATTATTACGAAAAGAAGATAGTAGGTTCTCATAGCCCTTCTGTGAGAACACATAATTATTTGGAACTAATATCTGATAAAAATAACACCTACCATAGGGGAGAGCCTGTCTCTTACAAAGGACAAAGAATAGAAAATATAAATGATATACTTTTTAAAACCACAGAATATGTGCTATATACGCCTACTTTTGCTATAGGTGAAGAACTCAGGTGGATAGAGGTGGAGGGTATTGATGCTAAGACACTTAGACCCCTTTCAAGGTACTATGCTATGGACAAAGATCATATATTCTATGGAAAAGCTAAGACGCCTATAGAGAAGAAAAATTTTGCTAATATACGTGTTTTTGACCAAGTAAATAGTAAGTATATCTCCGATGGGAAAACGGTCTATTTAGAGGCTGATTACAAAACAAACTACGATGCTCCTACCTTTGGAATGCTGCCTAAATCAGATTTTGAATACGATAAAAAAGGTATTTATTACAAAGGTAAGGAAAAAATGCCTTTTCATTATACAGAACCTCCTCTGCTGGGAAAGAATACTTTCTATGATTTTGACAAGGGAGCCTATGTAATCTATCTCAATCAGGCTTTTTATCCTTTCGGAGAAAAAGACTATTTTCCTAATCTGACCCCAAAACAAGTAAAAGATCTCAAAGAGGGGAAATTATTTTTGGTGAATAATGCTACGAATAAAAAGGCTGAAATACAAGATACCTTTGCATATAATTTGTACAAAGCTAACAATAGGATATACGTTGCTCAAACACCTCAGAAGGCAGATGCCAATACCTTTGTAGGTTTGGGCAGTGGTTTCTATAAGGATAAGGACAAAGTGTATTATTACGACAGATCGGGAGAGAAAGAAAAGCTATGGGTTGTTCAGGGGTATGATACACCTACCTTAACTGCGGCTCCCAATGGCTTTTTGGCAGATAAGGACTATTTTTATTATGGTACCACAAGGCTATTCCCAAACAAGGAGGTGGAGCTTTTGGCTATTTATGTGGGGTATTGGAAAGGCTGTGGTTTTGATTCAACTCCTACCACTAATTTCTATCTCTTTAAGAATGCCCAGGGCTATTGGTTGGCCGAATTAGGTGGCGAAGGGGCAATGTGTCCATTGACCAATGAGCAAGTCAGTAAATTATTAAACCAACAATAGTAACTCAAAACTCAAATTCTTATGAAGATATTTTCAATGATAATCCTATTGTTTTGCTTCTCCCTACAAGCGCAGCAGAAGCGCTGGCAATTGGATAGTATTCAGCAAATCCAGTTCCGTTCTGACAAAGAAGGATATGTATATAAGACCCTTCATCAGTCCTATGACCCTAAGAAAAGAATAGTTACTAAAATAAATGATATAAAAGATTCTTATGGTGATGATTATATGTATATTTGTAAATACAACAAACAGGATAGTCTTATAAGTGAAACCCAATATATATATAATAAAAGTAAAAAGGATTGGAAAGAAATAGAAAAAATAGTTTATGAGTATTCTTCAAATGAAATAAAGAAAAAAATATATACATTGGACGAAGAAGAGTGGAAAATTTATAGAATTTTTCATTTGGAGAAAATAAATGGTAAATTATATTTGAAAAAAGATGAATATAAGAGTAATAATATAGAAGAATGGGATGTAAATACTTACGAACCTTATAGAGAATGGTATTATTACAGTGTAGAAGGAAGGATATATAAGGAAAATGTGCCTACAGAAGAAAAATATAATGAAAAAGGACAAGTAATAGAGAAAATATATGAAAATAATTTTATTAAGAAGAAAGAGCAATTCACCTATAATAACTCAGGAGATATAGAAATCCTTGAACTCTATGATGGAAAAGATGAAAAGGGAGAGTTTAAAAGATGGGAAAAGCGGGTATATACGTATGATCCCAACATCTTAAACGAAGAAGTTGTGGACAAATGGCAAGAAAATGATAAAAATAGAACACCTCATAATGCTATTCTTTTAGAAGAAGTGTACCGTCCTACAAGCAATGGAGCATACAAACCTGTATATAAGCATCAATATTATTATTCTCCTATCCCTTAATGCTATATTTATTTGTTTTATTTCTAAATAATTTATATCTTTGCGGCCAAATTTATAGATTATCTTATGAAGAAAATGGTAATTATGGCCTTGGGCTTAACATTTACGGGCTATGCACAGCAGCCCAGTAGTATGGAGCGTGATACCTTAGGCTTGGAAGAGGTAGTCATTACGGCTAATCGTATAGAGGAGAAGAAAACCGATGCGGTAGCCAATGTAACGATTATTGACCAAAAGAAACTGCAACAGTTTATTAAGATCGCGCCTGATATGTCGCACCTTATTGGAATGATTGAGCCAGCCATGGCACTCTCTACCAATACGACTAACAACCGCTATCAGAACTTACGCGGGCGCGCACTCTTAGTGCTTATTGATGGGATTCCTCAATCCACACCCTTGCGCTCTACCGACCGTGATATACGCTCTATAGACCCTGCGGCAGTAGAGCGAATTGAGATTGTGAAAGGTTCTACCGCTATTTATGGGAATGGTGCTATCGGGGGGATTATGAATATTGTAACCAAGAAAGCACCTAAAGGGGTAGCTTTCAGTGGGCAGACCTCCTTAGGGGCTTCTGCCAGAGACTCTTTCAAGGAAAACAGAGGCTTTGGCTACCGCTTCAATCAGCAGTTCTCAGGTAACTACAAAGGCTTTTCTTACTTACTTGACGGCGCCCTTACACAAACGGGTTCGGCTGTGGATGGGGCAGGGGAGTACATCTCTCCGCGCTATGGCTTGGGCGATGTACGTACCTATAATGGTCTTATAAAGCTCGGCTACCAGTTTGATGAGGATAACAAAGTGGAGGCTATGTACAACTTCTATCAGAGTTTGCAGCATACTCCTTTGGTCGCCTCTGGAGGGAAATATCTACAACAGCCGCGTATAGGAGTCTATGGTAGCAAAGACCCTGCCGCCGAAGATGAGGGTATGCGCTATAATCATAATGCTTATGTGAAGTTCAATTCCAATAATATCTTCGCTCATACCGACTTAGAACTTTCCGCCTTTACCCAACACCAGTACGCCATCTTTGACTATCGCAAGCATAACGCCAAGAGTCCACGTTGGGAAAGCTCCAGCGGGCAAGCAACCGTAAAAGGAGAGAAATATGGAATCCGCACCCAACTTACTACCAAATTGCTCTTTGGGGAAAACATTTTTACCCAGCTGCTCTATGGGGTAGATGCCTTGATTGACAAGACCAGTCAGCCCCTTGTAGACGGACGCTACTGGATGCCTGAACTGGCTTCCTATAACTCAGCTCCTTTCTTACAAACTAAGACTACTTTCTTCAACCACTATGTACTCAAGGCAGGACTTCGCTATGACTATATAGACGTGGCAGTGCCAGACTATCAGGTGCTTAGACTTAAAAACACCGATCCTCGTGTCTATGTAAAAGGCGGAGAACTTTCCTATAACAACCTCTCTCCCAATGTGGGGATTGCTTACAACCAAATCAAGTACTTCCAGCCTTTTGCTTCCTATTCTCAAGGATTTTCTATCTTTGACTTAGGTCGTACCCTCCGTGCAGCTAAGGCCGATGTGCTTTCTAAGATCAACACTGAACCTGTCAAAACGGATAATTATGAGATAGGGGCTTATTCCGAAATAGGTAAGTATGTACACCTAAGTGGCTCTTACTTCTACACTTACTCCAAACTTGGTAGCGACCTCAAGTCGGTAAGTGGTTTTTGGGTAGTGGATAGAAGTCCCCAAAAGATATATGGTTTTGAGGTCAATGCGGATATCTTCCCTACCGATTGGCTTACCCTTGGCGGTAGCTTTATCTCCTTTGAGGGGGAAAAGAAATCCTCCGAAGATGGCCCTTGGGACGGTTATATGAGTGGCACTTCCATTCCTGCGCCTAAGGCAAGCGCTTATGTAAGGGTTACCCCAACGGCTAAGAGCTACCTTCAGGTCAATTACCTACACACAGGCAGCCGAGATCGCTTTACTCCAGATAACAAAGGGGTATACACCGAAGGCGAAGGGGTTGTTTTCCCTATAGACCTCTTCTCTCTCAGTGCAGGTTATACCTTCAACAAGAATCTATCCTTAGGCTTAGGGGTAGAGAACCTCGCCGATAAGGTGTATTATACCCCCGCCTCCATGCTCGTAGCCCGTGATGCCGAATATGCTCGTGGCAACGGCCGCTACTTCAACCTAAATCTTACTTACAGATACTAGGCGTCAGTAGTCAGACGACAGTTTTCAGTGGTCAGCCTTTTATCAGAAGTCAGTGGTCAGATGTCAGAGGTTAGTCCCAATAGGCTGACCACTGACTTCTGACCACTGACTTCTGTTAAACACTTAACATTATTTTTTATTGTATAAATTCTTACTTCTCGACCCTCTTTTCCTTGACTTTCCCCCTCGAATTGTCGTAACTTTGTCCCACAATCAGTTGTCAGACGTCAGTAGTCAGATATTAATCATTGCTGGCATTAATCATTAATCATTATGGAAGAGGCTTTATCAATACTTTGGAAATATGCCCGTCGTGAGGCAATAGAGAGCAATGGGAAGACCGTAGTGGCTACCATTAGCCAAAGCATCGCGGCTATTCGTCTGATTATGCGCTTAGAAGGTTGGCTTCAGAAGCGTGAAGATCGTCCAGCGCCTGCTCAACCTCAATCCCCACAATCCCTACAATCCCCACAATCTCCACAATCCCAAATAGATACCCCAGCTTTTTTAGTAGCCTCCTCTCCTTGGAAGAAAAAGGAGAAGCCTTTTCAGCAAGAGCTAAACCATACAATTATAAAGCCTTCCTATCATACGACCAAACCCCGTAAGGTTTGTCGTCAGCGCCCTTGTGTCAAGGACGCTAATAGGAACTACAACCAAGCGACCAAGCCCCGTAAGGTTTGTCACCCATGCCCCTATATCACAGCTCACCTGTACAAGGACACCACCTTGATTGGGTCGCCTATGATACGGCACTATGCAGCAGATAGGTACCATAATGACTACAGAAAGTTGCTGATAAGCTCACGACCGCCACCCATTATAAGTGAAAAGTGAAGAGTGAAGAGTGAAAAGTGAAAACATGAAGCTATTTTATAGTCAAACAGAAGAGGTTTGCGAAAAATTAGCATGAGCAGGTGTAGGGGC
>NZ_ALNN01000047.1:0-5421 GCF_000293175.1 Capnocytophaga sp. CM59 | reverse complement strand
GTAGAGACGCAATTTATTGCGTCTTAACGAATTAGATTATACAGATATTTTTATAGTCAATCATATTTAGAATGCGAATAAAATACGAATAAATAAGGCAAGGGATTCATTCCTAATTTACTCTCTTTCAAGGGCTAATTGCCATTAGCCCCTACACCTGCTCATGCTATTTTTTCGCAAACTATTTCTGTTCGACTATAACTACTGATTTGCATTAGTCACTAGTCATTAGTCGTTAGTCATTAGTCACTACCCTCTGTTTTCATAGCGCATAGCAGCCACTGGTTCTATCTTAGCGGCTTTGCGGGCGGGGAAAGTACCTGCAAAAATACCTGAAAGCACCATAATAAAGACCGCCAAGAGAGCTATACCCATATCTATTTCGGTAGTTTTGAGCAGTCCCATGCCCCCTGAAGCCGCCAATACCATATTAACGAGCTTGAGTACCCCTATGCCTAAGCACATACCCAACAAGCCCGACGCTAAGGTGATCATCAGCGCTTCCAAGAGTACTTGTATAGTAATATGGTAAGGAGTAGCCCCAATAGCCATACGCAAACCAAACTCATTGGTGCGTTCCTTGACCACGATAAAGAGGATATTGGTTACACTGACCATTCCACTAATCAAGAAACATAGTCCCACTATCCAAATAAACACACTGATACCTGTAAAAATACTATTAACACTAGATATTTCTTCCTCGAAAGCGCGTACATAGACCGCATTAGGATCACTTTCATCAAAACGCAGATTACGCGCTAAGTAACTAGTTATTTTCACCTTGAAATCAGGAACAGAGATTTGTGCATCATCTCTTAAATAGAGCGCAAAAGTAGACATATTGGGCGCATCTTCAATATTGCAAGTAAAGCTCGGAAAAGGTACAAATATATCTGATTCAACTCTTTGACTCACCATATCATCATTTTTCATCACCCCTATCACACGGTAATACACCCCTCCTACATCGATGAGCTTGTCCAAAGGATTGTCATTGAGGAAGAGCTTGGTCGCTACCTTTTTTCCTATAATAGCCACATTGCGCGCTTTTTTGTCGTCCATGAGATTAAAAGGGCGGCTGCCTTCTATCATCTTGAAGTTGGAGAAAGACCAATACTCATGAGTAAGCCCAGTAACAGTGGTATAGTAGTTCCTCTTCCCAAAAATAGCATTTTTAGAAATAGAAGTTCTTGGTGAAAGCCCCCCTATTTCGGGAAATCTTCGCTTGATATCTTCCAAGAGGTATTTATCGAAAAAAATACGTCGGCCCTCCTGCATGTTTTTATACTTCATAGAGGTCTCCCCTCCCCAAACGAAAATAGACTTAGAGGCAAAACTCTTCAGCAGGTCTTGTACCCCATACTCTACCCCCTTGCCTATCCCTAAGAGGAGTACTAAGATAAAGATCCCCCACATGATCCCAAAGCCCGACATAAAAGTACGTACCTTGTTTTGCTTAATGGAATGAATGATTTCTCGTAATGTTTCCATAAGTCACTAGTCGTTAGTCATTAGTCACTATCCTCTGTTTTCATAGCGCATAGCGGCCACTGGTTCTATCTTAGCGGCTTTGCGGGCAGGGAAAGTACCTGCAAAGATACCTGAAAGCACCATAATAAAGACCGCCAAGAGAGCTATACCCATATCTATTTCGGTTGTTTTGAGCAGACCCATGCCCCCTGAAGCCGCCAACACCATATTAACGAGCTTGAGTACCCCTACGCCTAAGAACATACCCAACAAGCCCGACGCTAAGGTGATAATCAGCGCTTCCAAGAGCACTTGTATAGTAATATGGTAAGGAGTAGCCCCAATGGCCATACGCAAACCAAACTCATTGGTGCGCTCCTTGACTACGATAAAGAGGATATTGGTTACACTGACCATTCCACTAATCAAGAAACAAGCCCCCACAATCCAAATAAACACACTGATACCAGTGAAGATACTATTGATATCGGATATTTGCTCCTCTAAGGTTTGTATATAGACAGCATTAGGGTCATTGGCATCAAAGCGCAGGCTGCGTGCTAAGTAATTGAATATTTTCGTCTTAAAATCAATCACCGAAATCTTAGCATCATCGCTTAGGTAGAAGCCAAAGACTGAAATATCAGGCGTATCCTGAATATTACGGGTAAAGCTCGGATAAGGTACAAAGATTTCTGACTCGGCCTGTTGGCTCACCATATCATCATTCTTCATCACCCCAATCACGCGGTAATACACGCCCCCTACATCGATGAGCTTGTCCAAAGGATTGTCGTTAAGAAAGAGCTTGGTCGCTACCTTCTTTCCTATAATAGCCACATTGCGCGCCTTTTTGTCATCCATAGGATTGAAAGGGCGGCTGCCCTCTATCATCTTGAAGTTGGAGAAAGACCAATACTCATGCGTAATCCCTGTAACAGTGGTATAGTAATTTTTCTTACCATAAATAGCATTCTTGGAGATAGTTGTCCTTGGAGAAAGTCCTTTGATTTCAGGGAACTTACGACGAATATCCTCTAAGAGGTATTTGTCAAAGAAAATCTGGCGTCCCTCCTGCATATTCTTATACTTCATAGAGGTCTCCCCTCCCCAAATGAAAATAGACTTAGAGGCAAAACTCTTCAGCAGGTCTTGCACCCCATACTCTACCCCCTTACCTACGCCTAAGAGCAGTACCAAGATAAAGATCCCCCACATAATCCCAAAGCCTGACATAAAAGTACGTACTTTGTTTTGCTTAATGGAATGAATGATTTCACGTAATGTTTCCATAATAGTATTTCTTTAGTTGTTTTAAAAAAATCAAATTTCGCTATTAGAATAGGCAAATGTACGATTTTTCTGTAAGAAATAAGAGGAAAATCTAAAAAATTATACACTTATTAAAAATTAATTCCTCATCATTGTTATTCTTCTTTATTTTTTGTACATTTGCGGCAAAAAACAAGTTATGCCTATCACGATCCCTCTTGACTCTAATGAAACAATAGAAAAATATCATCTCAACGATTAAAGGTAAATTGCCTTTAAAGGGCGAATGGCAATTTGCCCCTACAGAGTCCCTAACCCTAAAAAACATGAAATTGCGTAATAAGCTCAAAATAGTAAATGACCCTGTATATGGGTTTATTCATATCCCGAATGCTTTTATCCTTGACCTGATAGAACACCCCTATTTTCAGCGGCTTTGCCGTATCTCACAAATGGGGCTCTCCTACCTAGTCTATCCTGGAGCAAGGCATACGCGCTTTCATCATGCCTTGGGCTGTATGTTTCTTATGCAACAGGCCATACAGACCCTCCGCTACAAGCAAATAGAGATTACCCCTGAGGAAGAAGAGGCCTTGTATATCGCTATCTTGCTGCACGATATAGGCCATGGCCCTTTCTCTCATGCTATGGAACATAGTATTGTGGAGGGGATCTCCCATGAGGAAATCTCCTTGGCCTTTATGCAGGCACTCAATGAGCAGTTCGAGGGACGACTTAGCCTAGCTATAGAAATCTTCCAAAAGAAATACAAAAAGCAGTTCATGAACCAACTCATCTCCAGCCAGTTGGATATGGACAGACTGGACTACCTTAAGCGTGATAGCTTCTATTCGGGGGTGAGTGAGGGCAATATCAACTCCCAGCGTATCATCGCTATGCTCACTGTAAAGGACGATACCCTGATTGTGGAGGAAAAGGGCATCTACTCCATAGAGGAGTTCTTAGTGGCACGCCGCCTGATGTATTGGCAAGTCTATCTGCATAAGACAAGTATAGGAGCAGAATTCGTCTTGGTCAAGCTCCTAGCAAGGGTCAAAGAACTCACCCAGCAGGGGAAAAAGCTCCCTATGACTACTGCTTTGCGCTTTTTTGTAGAAAACCATATCACCAAAGATACTTTTGACAGTCATGCCTTAGAACTCTTTGCCCAGTTGGACGATTATGACATCATCTCAGGCCTTAAGGAATGGCAATATGGGGAGGATTGGGTCTTGGCCAAGCTCAGCCAGATGATTCTCAACCGTGATTTGCTCCGCGTAAGGCTCTACAGAAGCCCTGTAGAGAAAGAAAAGGTACAGGAACTCCTTAGAGAGGCGGCTGAGCAATTACAAATACCAGAGGAGCTGGCATCTTATTTTGTCTTTACCGGAGAGATTTCCAACACTGCCTACCGCAAGGACGAACAGAATATCCTTATCTATACCAAAAACAATAAGATCATAGATGTTACCAAGGCTTCTGACCAAATGAACCTAGATGCACTGGCTACTAAAGTAACCAAGTACTACCTATGCTCTCTTAAATAATGACTAGTGACTAGTGAGCAGTGACTAATAGTTTGCGAAAAAGATTTGTCGTTTGTCATTTGTCATTTGTCATTAATTTTGTATTTTTGTCCCCTTGAATAAATAAGAATCAAATGAATCCATCAGACGATTTTATAGGTGAAAATCACCTAAGTACGTCGGCTAAGACCCCTTTGCGAGCCGATGCTTTTTCTCTTTCCGATGAGGAAAAAATCGCTCGTATCCAAAAATCTATGGCTGATATTATGGAGACACTTGGGCTTGACCTTACCGATGATAGCCTCAAGGGCACTCCACTGAGAGTGGCCAAGGCCTATGTAAAAGAACTCTTTGGCGGTCTTGACCCCAAGCGCTGCCCCAGTTCTTCCACTTTCGAAAACAATTACCACTATGGGGAGATGCTCATAGAAAAAAATATCGTCCTCTACTCCACTTGCGAGCATCATTTCCTACCCATCGTGGGGCGTGCTCATGTGGGCTATATCTCCAATGGCCGCGTGCTGGGACTCTCCAAGATGAACCGCATTGTGGATTACTTTGCGCGTCGCCCTCAGGTACAGGAGCGCCTGACTATGCAGATTGTACAGGAGATGCAGCGCATCCTCGGTACGGAGGATGTGGCTTGTGTGATTGATGCCAAGCACCTCTGCGTGAACTCCCGCGGTATCCGAGATATAGAGAGCAGCACCGTAACGGCCGAATATGGCGGTAAGTTCCAAGACCCTATCGTAAGAAAAGAGTTCTTGGAGTATATCAAAATGGAAACAAAATATTAGTGGTTAGTGATTAGTAGTTAGTGGTTAGAACTATGTCATGTCCTGAAATAGATTGACAAGTATAAATCTTAAAACAAGTATAAAAGGCATGACAAAGAAGCAGAAAGCATTAGTTCGGTACAGTGATTGCTTTAAGCTAAGTATCGTTGAAGAGATCGAGAAAAATGGATTGAGTATAGAAGATTGTCGTCGTAAATATGATATAAAAGGCGGCTCTACAATTCAGAATTGGCTCGAAAAATATGGAAAGAATCACCTATTAAACAAAGTTGTACGCGTGGAAACAAAAGATGAAGTAAGAGAAATTGAGCTACTTAGAAAAGAATTAGCAGCTTTAAAGAAAGCTTATGCAG
>NZ_ALNN01000046.1:0-2101 GCF_000293175.1 Capnocytophaga sp. CM59 | reverse complement strand
TTTTCGCAAACCATTTCTGTTTGACTATAATTAGCAAATAGACTCATACGCCTATTAATCTATAAAAACAAATTAGCCAATTAGTCAACGAACTTATTGACTAATTGGCTAATATCAGAACATCTTTTTAAAAAAGGAAGTTAGTTTCTCCAAGAATTTACTTTTATAAGGAGCATCTAAGTACCACTGCTGGAACTCTGGATGTTGGTACCCATGAATTAAACTGACCTCTACAATGAGCTGGTGATTATTATAACCGCTAATATTGTAATAAAAGTCTATACTCTCATCAAAAAATTGTATAGCCGAAAGGGTCATCATGCGTTCGAAGCATTCTTCGGTAGCCTCAGGCCTCCCATTTTTTTCATTACACTCGTTAAAGCAGTCTATATTCTGATGTGCGAGATACTTTTTAGCTTTCTCGTCCAATGTGGGAAGACAGACCAATACATTGTTGGCCGTTTCCAATAGCTGCTGGAGCGTATAGGCATAGTTGTCCAAAATAATTTCTACTTTGCGTCCTTTATAGGCTACTGCAATTTCATAAGAATCAGGCACAGCCTCATTCTTTTTCAAGTCATTAAGGTGTAAAGATTTCATTAAGTTTTAGTCTATATTATTACAAATGGAGTTGGTACTCATTTGCGGGGCAAAGGTACGAATTAAAAACCAAATAACTCCTTATCTTTTCCTAACTTTAGCTTATTTGATATGTTAAAAACAATTAATTGCTCATAGTCAACGATTTGCAAATGTTAATTAACAATTAAACGTAAAAATATTCGCCCTTCCATTTGGCCATTATTTAATTTATTTTCATACATTTGCAGTATATTTAGAACTATTAAAAATTAGATAAATATGGACAAATTCGAAGAAAAGCAAGCCAGCGGAGAAAGCAAATTCATTCGCATTCTCAGTGTTTTAGCAGCTGTTATGGCTGTAGCTATGTATGTAGCCTATATTGACCAAATTCAAAAAACATGGGGAGATGCCACAGGGCCTTGGTTGCAACCTTTTGTAGCAGGAATCAACTGTAGCTTATGGGTAGCTTATGGTTTCTTAAAGCGAGACAGAGACTATCCTATTGTATTTGCTAACCTTCCAGGTATCATACTTGGCTTTATAGCAGCCTACTCAGCAGCATTCTAACGATGATTAATGAATTAATGCCAGCAGTGATTATCATTGCTGGCATTATTGCTAATTTCTATATTGATTTGCATTAATATCAAAAATTCTTATAATTAATATAGAGAAAAAAGATGAAAAAGTCTTTACTTTGTTATCATGAAGTCGTACCTTTGCACCGTTGAATTTAAAACCTTTAAAATATGAGTTTAAACAGTTTAGGCCTTAACAAGGCACAAGTAGAGAAAGAAATTGCATCACTTAACATTTTGCTTTCTAACTATCAAACCTATTATCAGAACTTACGTGGTGTACACTGGAATATCAAGGGAAAACGCTTTTTTGAACTACATATAAAGTTCGAAGAGCTTTACAATGCCGCTCAAGAACAAGTGGATCAAATCGCTGAACGCATCCTCACCCTTGGAGGAGTACCTTTCAACACCTTAGCAAGCTATGTAAAACATGCTACTATCCCAGTGGGAGAAAACGTAACTGATGACGACAAAGCCGTTCGCCTTGTCATAGACAGCATTGTAGCACTACTTCCTTTGGAAAGAGAACTACTTACCTTCTCTGATGAGATCAATGACGAGGGTACTAACACCCTTATCAGCGACTTCATCGTAGAACAAGAGAAAAACCTATGGATGCTTAAGTCCTACCTTAACGAGGCAATCTAATTTGCTTTAAGAAAAAATAAGTTTGTTAAAAAGGGCTGCCCAAAAAGGCAGTCCTTTTTGTTTTTTATAGCTTCTATAATTACAGCCATGGTGCAAATAGTAATCCCCCCTTCTGCCTCATTTGAAGCATTTGGTTTATTTTATTTCCTTTTAATACACTCATAGTTTATTTAATGTCTTCAAATTCAACCGCAAAGATATAAATAACTTAAGTTTCACAAGCTCTGTAATCAACTGATTCTCAAAACATCCCCCCTACCTCCCCTCAAGGGGGGAGTTAGTAAGTA
>NZ_ALNN01000045.1:0-51938 GCF_000293175.1 Capnocytophaga sp. CM59 | reverse complement strand
AAATATCTGTATAATCTAATTCGTTAAGACGCAATTTATTGCGTCTTAGAAAGTTAGCAAATTTGTATCTTAACGATAGAATTGCATTAACAATTAACAATTGATAATTAACAATTACTTTGGATATATTATTACAAATAAAACAGCAAAGAGACCTACAACTCCAGCGAGAGTTCACTTCTGTGGAGCGCCCCTCTTTTTTTAAGGCGCTGGCACAAGAAGGCATACGTATCATAGGAGAGATCAAGCGGGCTTCTCCTTCCAAGGGACAGATAGCCCTTGAGGATTTTGACCTCTTAAAGCAAGCGGCTCACTATGTGGAGCATGGGGTGGCGGCTTTCTCTATATTGACCGAAGAGGCTTATTTCAAAGGAGATAACACCTTTATCCCTCAGGTAGTAACGGCTTTCCCTCAAATACCTATACTAAGAAAGGACTTTATTTATACCCCTTTTCAGGTAGCACAGGCTAAGTTCTTAGGGGCTTCGGCTATCTTGCTGATAGTGAGAATGCTTTCCGATGAGCAGTTACAGGCACTCCATGCCTTGGCCTACGACTTACAAATGGACGTGCTGGTGGAGGTACATGATGAGGCTGAACTGCAAAGAGCATTGCGTATCCCTCAGTTGAAGCTATTGGGAATCAACAACCGCAACCTCAATACCTTTGAGGTTTCCTTGCAAACTACCGAGCGACTGCTATCCCAAATTCCAGAAGGACAACGCTCTTCACTCTTGGTGGTCAGCGAAAGCGGTTATCTGTCAAAGGACGATGTACGTTATGCCAAGACCTTGGGAGTAGATGCACTCCTTATAGGGGAAGCACTCATGAAAGGACTTTTATTCTAATGGAAAAAACAGCTTTGAAGATATGTGGCATTCGTAGTTTGGAGGAGATACAGGACTTGAAGGACTTGCCTATTGATTATTTTGGGTGTATCTTTGCTCCCAAAAGTCCTCGTTGTGTTTCTATGACATTGGCCAAAGAGATCACCGAAGTAGCCCATAGCGAAGGGAAGCGGACGGTAGGGGTCTTTGTCAATGCACCTCTTGAACAAATAATGGATACGATACGCCTTACAGGGATAGATGTGGTACAACTGCATGGAGAGGAGTCTGCCGACTTTTGCAAGACGCTGGCTGCTAAGGGAATAGAGGTGTGGAAAGCCTTTCCTGTATGGGGAGAGTTGCCTGAGTTGGGTGATTATCTACCCAATATTACCTTTCCCCTATTAGATACCAAGGGAGCCGCCGAAGGGGGTAATGGCTTTGCTTTCAATTGGCAACTATTGGAGGGGCTTCCTTCCTATAGCTTTATCTTGGCCGGTGGCGTCTCAGAGGAGAATGTACGAGAAGCGCTCCGCTATAAGCCTACAATTATAGATGTCAATAGCAAAGTGGAGCAAGGTGACAGAAAAAGCCGCTCCCTGATAGAAAAACTAATAAAAAAGATACATAAATACAATAAATAGCCTAATAATATGACAAAAAAAGCCTACTTTGGAAACTTTGGAGGGCAATATGTACCCGAAACGGCCATGTTTGCCCTAATAGAGTTGGAAAAAGAATACGAGAAAGCTAAAGGTGACCCTCAGTTCCAATCAGAATTGGAGGATTTGCTCAAGAATTATGTAGGTCGTCCTACACCCTTATATTATGCCAAGAACCTCAGTGCGCACTACGGACATGATATCTTCCTTAAGCGAGAAGATCTCAACCACACAGGGGCACATAAGATCAATAATGCCTTAGGTCAAGTACTTTTGGCCAAACGTATGGGTAAGAAAAAAGTAATTGCCGAGACAGGAGCAGGCCAACATGGAGTGGCTACCGCTACCGCGGCGGCACTCTTAGGGCTTGAGTGTGAGGTGTATATGGGAGCCGTGGATATGCAGCGCCAACAACTGAATGTCTTCCGTATGGAGCTTTTGGGGGCTAAGGTGGTTGCCATAGAGGACGGCCTCAAAACGCTCAAGGAGGCTACCACAGCAGCGATACAGTCTTGGGTGGCTGAGATAGAAACAGTCTTCTATGTGATAGGTTCTGCCGTGGGGCCACACCCTTATCCGACGATCGTAAGAGACTTCCAGTCAGTGATAGGTCGTGAAGCACGTGAGCAGCTCACCGCTTTGGGCAAGCATGCCGACCACATCATAGCTTGTGTAGGTGGCGGAAGCAATGCGATAGGCATTTTCTCAGGCTTTTTGGACGATACCTCTACCGAGCTCTATGGAGCTGAAGCAGGGGGCGAGGGTATAGATACCGAGAGACATGCGGCTACTCTTACCCTAGGGCGCGAGGGAATTATTCATGGAATGAAAACCTATGTTCTGCAAGACAAGTACGGACAGATAAGTCCTGTACATTCTATCTCAGCAGGATTGGACTACCCAGGAATAGGCCCCGAACATGCTTATTTGTTCCAAACTAAAAGAGCTCACTATGTTCCTATTACCGATGAGGAGGCTATGAATGCGCTGCTACTGACCACTCGTAAGGAAGGTATTATTCCAGCTATTGAGAGTGCGCATGCCTTGGCCTATTTAGACAAATTGTGTCCAACGCTTCCTAAGGATAAAAAGCAAACCATTGTGGTAAATGTATCAGGTAGGGGTGACAAGGATATGCACACCGTTTTTTCAGTATTAAAAGGAGAAAAATATGAATAAGAATACCATTGCTACTGTTTTCAGTGAAAAAGAAAAGGTTAATATAGGTTACATTGTGGCAGGTTATCCCTCTGTGGATTTTACCAAATCGTTCCTCTCCAATTTGGATAGAACAGCCATAGACATCTTGGAGATAGGTATTCCTTACTCTGACCCTTTGGCCGATGGCAAGCTCATCTCTCAGGCTTCTTTTGCTGCCTCCCAAGCAGGAGTAACTACCGATACAGTCTTTGACCTGCTCGCTTCGGTAAAAGGCACCATACATAAACCCTTAGTGTTCTTGGTCTATTACAATCTTGTCTTTGCTTATGGGGTAGATGCCTTTTTGCAGAAATGTGCAGAGGTAGGTATCAGCGGGCTGATTATCCCCGACCTTCCCTATGAAGAAGCGCAAGAGCTGGTAGAAAAGCTTAGAGCGCGCCATATTGCTTTTATTCCACTAGTGAGTGTAACTTCCGAGGGGCGTATCGCCTCTATTGCTTCCTTAGGTGATGGTTTTGTATATGCAATTGGCTCTCTGGGGGTTACAGGAAGCAAACAAGTGGATCTGCCACGTCTTCAGGAGTTTATTGCGCGAGTGAGATCCCAGACTTCCTTACCTGTATCCTTAGGTTTTGGTATCAAGACCCATGCCGATGTAGCGCAGATGCGCCAATATGCCGATGGGGTCATCGTAGGTACTAGTATTGTGGCACTTACTAGCTCCAACAACCTCGAAGAGGCGATTACTCAAATAAATGAACTCTTTAAATAATGATTAATTGTTAATGGTTAATTGTTAATTTGTAGGGGCGAATGACAATTCGCCCTTTTATTGTTGGCAAATTATCCTTTTATTATTAGCAATTCTCCCTTTCGTTTTGTTTAAAAGTAGTTTTTGCTATGGGGGGTATTTTTCCTTATTTTTGCCCTTTAAAATAAAAAGCAAAATGAGATTCTTTTTCTTACTGTTTTTCTCCTCTTTGGTAGCTTTCTCTCAGCAGATAGACCCACTTCGTACCAAAGACGAACAAGCACAAACACGCTGGGTGGATAGCCTGTATAACTCCATGAACTTGGATCAAAAAATAGGACAACTATTTATGGTTCAGGCTTTTAGTTCGCATACAGCCAAGCAGCAGAAACCTATCAAGGATTTGATTAAGAAATATCATATCGGAGGGATTATCTTCTCCAAAGGTTCCCCTGTGGCTCAGGCAAAACTTACCAATGAGTTCCAGTCTATGGCCAAAACACCGCTCTTGGTGGCTATGGATGCTGAGTGGGGATTGGCTATGCGCCTTGATTCCGTTTATGCCTTTCCGTGGAATATGACTTTGGGTGCCCTCAAGGACAATGCCTTGGTGGAGCAAACAGGCAAACGTATCGCCCAACACTGCAAGCGCTTAGGAGTGCATATTGATTTTGCTCCTGATATAGACATCAATACCAATCCAAAAAATCCTATCATAGGCAACCGCTCCTTTGGCGAAAGCAAGTTCAATGTTGCCCAGAAAGGCGTAGCTCTCACCAAGGGCATGCAGAGTGTAGGGGTATTGGCTTGTGGCAAGCACTTCCCTGGTCATGGGGATACCGAAAAGGATTCTCATAAGACCCTCCCTACTGTCTCTTTCTCTCGCGAACGCTTGGAGAGTACCGAGTTCTACCCCTTCCAACAGCTTATCAGTGCAGGAGTGGCCTCCCTTATGGTAGGTCACCTGAATGTACCTGCCTTAGATGAGGGCAAGCCTACCTCTATCTCCTACAAAGTGGTCTCTGGACTGATCAAGCAGCAAATGGGATTCCAAGGACTCATCTTCTCCGATGCCTTGGGGATGAAGGGCGTGGCCGACTATGCCGAGTCTTCCCAAGTGGATCTACAGGCTTTCTTGGCGGGTAATGATATCCTTTTGATGTCCTCCGACCCTATCAAAGGGATAGAAGCACTCAAGAAGGCTTACGAGAAAGGAGAGATCAACGAATACCGCTTGGCACATTCGGTGAAAAAGATACTTAAAGCTAAGTACTGGGCAGGACTTAATAAGTACAAACCTGTGTCACTAACCAACCTTACCCAAGACCTTAATACCAAGGAGGACGACCTACTTGTAGAAAAAATCTATGAGAAGGCCATTACCTTAGCCCAAAACCCTAAAAATGTACTGCCACTAAAGAACTTAGATACTAAGAAGACTGCATATATCAAGTTTGGTGATGATTCAGGGTGGGAGTTTTTCAAGAATTTACGCTATTATCAGGACGTAGTACAGCTCAAGAGTGGTTCATGGGAGGCACTCAAGAAAGAAATGGCACCCTACGACTGTATTATCATTGGTTTGCACCGCTCTGGCGCCTCTCCTTGGGCAGAATATAAGTTCAATGCTCAGGAGTTGGCACTTCTCCAAAATATAGTCAAGGAGAAAAAGGAAGTGATACTCTCTATCTTTACCAAACCTTATGCCCTTTTGGACTTGCCAGACCTCAGCCATTTTGCGGCTGTAGTAGTGGCCTACCAGAATGTACCTTTTGCGCAGCAGAAAGCAGCCCAACTCATCTATGGGGCGATTCCTTTTGAGGGTGTCTTGCCGGTAACTGCTCATAAGAGTATCCTCTTTGGTCGTAACCTACCTACCAAATCCCTCAATCGCTTGGCCTACGGTTTGCCTGAGAATGCGGGGTTGAACTCGAAAAATTTTTACAAGATAGACTCTATAGTAACCGAAGCTATTCAAAAGCAAATGACCCCGTCGGCTCAAGTATTAGTAGCACGTAATGGGGTAGTGGTCTATCAGAAGAGTTTTGGCCGCTGTACCTATGATAAGAACGCCGAACAGGTAACCAATAATACCTTATACGACTTGGCTTCACTGACCAAGATTCTCTCTACCCTGCCTGAGCTAATTGACCTATATGACAAACAGAAAATAAAGCTCAATGCCTCCCTCTCTACGCTGCTTCCTATGCTCAGTGGTACCAATAAAGCCGATATCACTGTCAAGGAGGCACTCTCTCACTATGGACAATTACAGGCTTGGCTGCCTTTCTATCGTAGAACCATGGATACAAAGACCAAAGTACTCTCTTCTGATATCTATAACTCCACACTTACACCCAAATATCCAACTCAAGTGGCCGAAAATATATTTATCACAGATCATTATCGTGATACTATCCTACAATCTATTGCGAAAAGTGACCTTATCAAGCAAAAAAAATACCTTTATAGCGACCTTTCTTATTATCTATTTCAAAAATATATAGAGAATACCAAGGGCAAACCGCTGAATGAGGTGGTAGAGAAAGATTTCTATAAGAGTATGGGGGCTTATCAGCTCACTTACCGCCCTTTAGACCGCTTTCCTAAGGAGCAAATAGCCCCTTCAGAGGAGGATAAGAGCTTCCGCCAACAGCTTCTCCGTGGTTATGTAAATGATCAAGGAGCAGCTATGCTTGGTGGAGTAGCAGGTCATGCAGGACTTTTTGGTACAGCCAATGATGTGGCTAAGATGATGCAGCTCTACTTGCAGAAAGGCTATTACGGAGGGATACGCTACTTCTCCGCCAATGCTTTTGATGCTTTCAATAAGAGCTATTTTATCTCTGAACGCAATCGCCGTGCCTTGGGCTTTGACAAACCGCAACTTCCTGGACAGGGAGGCTATACCTGTGGCTGTGTATCGCCTGAGAGCTTTGGTCATACAGGCTTTACAGGTACCTTGGCTTGGGCAGACCCTGCCACTCAGACCATTTATGTCTTCCTCTCCAACCGTACTTTTCCTACCGCCGAGAACAAAAAGTTGATTACCGAGAATATCCGTGCCAAAATCCAAAAGGTAGTACAGGAATCTATCATGTAGTTCTGAGTATATGGAAAAGAATTTTTATGACTTAGAGCTTATCAAAATATTAGAAGAACATATAGAAAATGGAGATTTTCAAATAATAGAATCTAATATCTATGTTGATAAGGTGAATGCTAACCTGCCTTTTAAAGGGAGTAGAGTTAATTTTGAGCAATTAGAAGAGTATCAAAGAATATTTTTTGATGATTATGAAACACTTGTTCCTTTTATAAGGGATATTGCAACTAAGGTAGGTATAAAACCAGATGAAAAAGTGGTTTATATGGGAGATAATGTATCGAACCTAACCTATATATTCTCATTTGAATATTTAGATAAAGTCATTGTAGATATATTAGATAATATACCTGAACATCATTACTTTCTATCTCAAGATATGAAGTGGATTCTGTATATATCATATGAAGATTGTGCAGAATTTGCGTTGATAAATAAAGAGAGTTATATGTAAGCAAATTATATTTTTTCTCCCACAAAGCCAGTGAATACAACAGCAGAGTATGTAGGAGAAAATATAGTTTGTTTATGACAAACTCATACCAAGAGGGTATTAAAAATCAAGAAAATGACAAAAGAAATACTATTTGTAGGATTGGGTAGCTTTGTAGGTGGAGCCTTACGCTATATACTCTCAGGAGTTTTTAGTAAGGTAGGACGAGAATGGGCATTTCCCATAGGTATTATGTTGGTGAATGTCTTAGGCTGCTTTTTGATAGGGCTGCTGTATAGCTACTTTAAAAATAGGGTAGGGGAGTCTCTTCTGCCTTTATTACTGATGACAGGCGTTTTGGGTGGTTTTACTACCTTCTCCACTTTCTCACTCGAAACTGTACAGCTATTAGAGCAGCATGAATATCTAAAAGCTACTCTTTACGTGGTAGGCAGTGTAGGACTGGGAGTAGGAGCGTGCTTTGGAGGAATGAGACTGTTGGGTAATTAGACAATTATTTCTTTGGATTTTCTCAGAAAACAGCGAATTATTTCTTTAGATTTTTGTAAAAAACGACGATTTATTTCTTTGGATAATTTAATTTTTGTATCTTTGCCCTCTGATATATAACTACTTATAAGATGTATTATCCAAGGCTAATAGACAACTACTTAAAAGAATGGGCTTTACGCCCTATTCGCAAACCTTTATTGTTAAGGGGTGCCCGTCAGGTGGGTAAATCAACAGCCGTAAGAGAGTTGGGCAAGCAGTTTGAGAATTTCGTAGAAATAAACTTAGAAAAACAACCCTCGTTTATATCCCTCTTTCAGGGAGACCTCGATGTAAAGCGTATAGTACCCCAGCTTTCAGCTATGGTGGGCAAGCCTATTGTTGCTGGGCAAACACTACTTTTTATAGACGAGATACAGACCTCCGCCGAGGCGATTATGGCATTGCGTTTTTTTAAAGAAGATATGCCTGATTTGCATGTAATAGCAGCAGGCTCGCTCTTGGAGTTTGCCCTCGAAACACTGCCTACCTTTGGGGTGGGGCGTATTCACTCTATGTTTGTCTACCCAATGACCTTTGATGAGTTCCTAAGGGCTTGTGGTGAAACCTTGCTGTTGGAAGCACGCAATAGTGCTACAGCTGAAGCGCCTTTACCACTTCCCTTGTATGAGAAGTTAGTAGGGTTATTTCGTTCTTATATGTTGGTAGGGGGTATGCCAGAGGTAGTAGCCAAGTGGGTAGCCACACGCGATTATTTGGCTTGTCAAGAAGTGCAAGATGATATTGTACTTACCTATCAGGACGATTTTCCTAAATACCGAAAGAGAGTAGACCCAACCTTGCTCAGGCTTACCCTGCAAAGTGTAGCCCTACAAATAGGTAGAAAGTTTGTCTACTCACAAGTGGGGGGAGGATATAGTGCCCATGAGGTGAAAAAAGCGTTGGAAATGCTTATTTTAGCAGGGATAATCACCCCTGTAACACACACCAATGCCAATGGACTACCCTTAGGCAGTGAAGCCGACCCTACTTATAGAAAAATGCTACTGCTTGACAGTGGGTTACTACTGCGTTGGCTTGATATGACGGGCGACATCTCAGCGCTTACGGCTCAAATACTCACCCAAAACCCTACTGACTTAGTAAACAAAGGGGCACTTACTGAGATGATTGCGGGGCTTGAATTGTTACGATACCGTACCCCCAATATGCGACATGAGCTGTTCTACTGGATGCGCAAAGCCAAAAATGCACAAGCAGAGGTAGATTATCTGGTACCCTACCAGTCGGCAGTATTGCCTATAGAGGTAAAAGCAGGTACACAAGGAGGCATGAAGAGTCTGTGGCTGTTTATGCGAGAAAAGAAGCTAAAGAATGCTGTTAGAGCCTCATTGGAGAATTTCGGAGTGTTCACCTATACCGATACAGAAGATAAGTCAGAACGTACAGTGAGAGTATGTCCACTGTTTGCTTTATCGCAAATGGGGCAGTAAGTTCTGAAAAATGATTTGGCAATTTGGTGATTTATCACTATCTTTGTCTCTGATAATCTAAAAATACTTACTATGAGTGACGTTATTACCAATATTGAACAACTAGACCTTATCAATGGTGTATATACCTATGCTGATTATGTGCTTTGGAAAATAAAAGATAGGTTGGAAATCCTCAAAGGTAAAATCTTTAAGATGAGTCCAGCTCCTGCTATTTCTCATCAAAAAATATCTGGGAATTTGTATGGCGAGATGTATCATTATTTCAAAGGAAAATCCTGCAAACTTTTTGCAGCTCCTTTTGATGTAGTACTCAAGAACAAAAAGGGCGTAGAAGATAGTGTTGTACAGCCTGATATCTGTGTGGTGTGCGACTCTAAAAAGTTAGAGAACGATAAGCGTTGTTTAGGCGCGCCTGATCTGATTATTGAGATACTATCACCAGGCAATACTAAGAAGGAGATGCGCTACAAATATGAACTCTATGAAGAAGCAGGTGTATACGAATATTGGGTAGTACGCCCTATTGACAAGGAAATCACCCAGTTTGTACTTGAAAATGGCAAATACCGCGCTCTTCCTCCTATCATAGAGGGAGATATAGTTTCTTCCGTTAAATTTCCAGAATTAACAGTAGCAACAGAGGATATTTTTAGGCTATAGTATGCATTATCTTACAAAAAAAGTGCTTGTAGAACTTAGAACTACAAGCACTTTTCAATTAACAATTAACAATTGATAATTAACAATTGATAATGATTATTCTTTTTTCCAAATGATATCTCCTTCAGGAGCTTTAGGGCTAGCTGGGCTGCTACCTTGTAGGGAGAGTACATAGCTGGCTACCTGTTGGCGTTGCTTAGCGGTAAGGGTAGCTTTCCAGGCAACCATTCCTTTACCTTCACGCCCTCCTTCGGAGATGGTGTGGAATACATTCTTGATACCACCACCTAGAATCCAGTGGTCATCGGTAAGGTTAGGGCCTATTCCTCCACCAGCGTCAGGAGCGTGGCACATGATACAGTTGGCTTGGAAGATGCTCTTCCCTTCTTGTAGGCTAGCCGCATCGGTGAGTTCCGTAACGCTATCGGCATCAATCATACCTGGATTGGCCTTTTTGAAAGCCTCAATGGCTAACTTAGCATCGGTAAGTTCTTGTTCGTACTCAGCTTTTTGGTCAGGGCCACCGAATACTTCATACTTGAACAGATACACTACAGCAAAGATGATACATGCGTAGAAAAGGTATGTCCACCAAGGAGGGAGGTTGTTGTCTAGCTCCTGAATTCCATCATAGTTATGGTCAAGGATAATCTCGGATTCTTTCTCCAAAGGCTTCTGGTCAAGCATTTTGGCGACAAAGCGTCCCCACCAGCTGTTTTGTTCGGCCAGCTCTCTTTGGCGTTTTTGCTCATCAGAAAGCAAGTGGTCTAAAAGGTCTTCTTTGCGATAGGCAACCATCTCTATGCCGATAAGGATAAGAGTCAGAAAGATCAGAAAGCCACCAATGGAAGGGATAGAAGTAATGGCCGAAGCTGCTTCTGTCCCATATATATATTCTAACAATAAGGCAGCGAAGCCTACAATGATAAGAATACGTATTAAAGCTAATAAATTTCTCATAAAATGTTGTTGTTTTGATCGTCGTCGTTTAAAGGAAGGTTACTAATCTCATTCAAGTCCTTTTTCTTGTAGGAGAATACCCACCAGAAAAGGGCAATGAAAAAAGTAAAGCAAATAATCAAAGAAATAATCGGGTAAAGTGAAACACCTTCGATGGAGGCCATGTGGTGTTTGATAAACTTCATCATAACGAATTATTTTTCAGCGGTTTCTTTTTTTGCTTTGATATCTACACCCAATCGTTGTAAGTAGGCAATCATAGCCACGATTTCACGTTTTTCGATGGGGATAAATTGCTCTCCACGAACCTCGGCATTTTTCTTAGAAGCCTCATAGTCAGCCACAAAGTTAGGGTCGTTCTGCAAGCTATTAGCGATAGCACGCGCTTGTACGTCTAAGTTTTCATGAGCAAACTTGAAGTCGGATTCGTTGTAAGGTACGCCTAATTTGGCAAGGGTGCGCATCTTCTGTAGGAGTCTGTCGGTGTTTAGCTCATTCTTAATCAGCCAAGGATAAGAAGGCATGATACTTCCTGCAGAGGTCTGTCTTGGATCCAGCATGTGGTTGAAGTGCCAGTTGTTGTTGTACTTACCACCCAAGCGGTGCAAGTCAGGTCCGGTACGCTTACTTCCCCATAGGAACGGACGATCATAGACGAACTCTCCAGCCTTGGAGTACTCTCCATAGCGCTCTACCTCGCTGCGGAACGGACGTACCATTTGGGTATGACAGCCCACACAACCCTCACGGATATATAGGTCGCGACCTTCCAATTCGAGTGGGGTATAAGGTTTTACTTCGGCTATGGTAGGAATGTTTTCTTTAACCAATAGGGTAGGGATAATCTGTACTGCACCTCCTATGGCCACAGCTATAGTAGCCCAAATGGTCATTTGTACAGGTTTTCTTTCGAGCCAGTGGTGAAGTGTCTCACCAGCCACACGTCTCTTGCTGATAGGTGCTAAGGCTGGTGCCTCGGCAAGCTCATCGGTTACAGCTTGTCCTTGGCGGATAGTCTGTATAACATTGATAACGGCCAAGATAGCTCCAGTGATATAGAGTGTTCCTCCTATGGCACGCATAGCGTACATAGGCATAATGGCATTGACTGTATCAAGGAAGTTACCATATACTAAGTTTCCGTCGGGGGAGAACTGTTTCCACATGGTAGCTTGGGTAAAGCCTGCGATATAGAGTGGAATAGTATAGAACACGATTCCTAAGGTACCTATCCAGAAGTGGGTATTAGCCATACGTACAGAGTAGAGCTTGGTTTTCCACATCTTAGGCACGAGGTAGTAGATCATACCAAAGGTAAGGAATCCATTCCATGCGAGTGCTCCTACGTGTACGTGAGCGATGATCCAGTCGGTAAAGTGGGCAATGGCATTTACGTTCTTTAACGCTAAGGTAGGTCCTTCAAAAGTAGCCATACCATAGCCAGTAACAGCCACTACCAAGAACTTAAGCACAGGGTCGGTACGTACCTTGTCCCAAGCACCACGTAGGGTAAGCAGTCCGTTGATCATACCTCCCCAAGAAGGCGCTACGAGCATTACGGAGAATACCACCCCAAGGTTCTGTGCCCATTCAGGAAGGGCAGTATAGAGTAAGTGGTGAGGCCCAGCCCACATATAGATAAAGATCAAGCTCCAAAAGTGAATGATGGAGAGTCGGTACGAATATACGGGTCTTTCGGCAGCCTTAGGAATGAAGTAATACATCAGTCCCAAGAAAGGGGTTGTCAAAAAGAAAGCCACCGCATTGTGCCCATACCACCATTGCACTAAGGCATCTTGTACCCCTGCATATACAGAATAGCTCTTCATGGAGGTAAGGGAGATAGGGAACTCCAAGTTGTTGAAGATGTGCAGCAAGGCCACCGCTACGAAAGTAGCTAAGTAGAACCAAATGGCTACATAGATGTGGCGCTGTCTTCTCTTGATGAGGGTTCCAATCATATTGGCACCCCAAGCCACCCACACGATTGCAATGGCAATATCAAAAGGCCATTCCAGCTCTGCATACTCCTTGGAAGTGCTAAAGCCCATAGGGAAAGTAATAGCAGCGCCTAAGATGATTAGCTGCCAGCCCCAAAAATTAAGTTTGCTTAAGAAATCACTGTACATACGTGCCTTAAGCAAACGCTGCATAGAGTAGTAACTCCCTGCAAAAATAGCATTCCCTACGAAAGCGAAGATGACCGCATTGGTATGCAATGGACGCAAGCGACCAAAGCTCAACCACGATACGCCTTCGGTAAGCGTAGGAAACAGAAAATAGTAGGCCAATAGCAAGCCCACACTCATTCCTACAACACCCCAGAAGAGCGTCGCATAAATGAAGTTCTTAACAATTTTGTTGTCGTAATAAAATTGTTCCATTTCCATAAAAAAATGATTTAGCAAGTTTTAAGTTGTTGTTTGCTTTTCTTTCTTGTCTTTGTGGTAAGATATATGTGCTTTGTCCTCTTGTTCTTCCTTACAAGTAGGGGTTACCAATTCATCTTCAAAAAGCATGCGAATAGCAGGACTTTCTACGTCTTCGTATTGGCCACTATGGATAGCGCGCAGGTACAAAAACAAGAACAATCCTACCACTACAGTACTTATGGATATGAGCATATAGATAACACTCATTGATTGTCAAATTTGGTGCAAATATAGTGATTTTTCTTGAAAGCAAAAATAAAATTTTACTTATTTTTCACGTTTTGTTTCGTTAGTCACTAGTCACTAGTCATTAGTCACTAATCATTGGTTACTAAACCGCTCTATGAGCGATACAAAGTGTTCCCTGAACCAGCGAAAGCGACTGATGATCATAATATGGGTGCCATTGTGGATACGGATACAATCCTTAATGTTCTTGATAGGGAAGACTATGTCCTTATCTCCTTGTATATGAATGAGTTTCTCTGGGGGGAGCGCAGGGAATTGCCAGTTGAGCAACTCACGGGCACACCAAGCTAAGTAGTGGGGTGAGGCAAGACCTATATACTTGTAGTACAACTTCCTATATCGCTTGGTACGCTTCCAAAACTCAAAGCTAGCTAGCCACTCTAGGGGTAGTAGGTTCTGTAGTCTTAGCCTCTTACAGCAGCGCATCCAGCGGGGGAGTTCCTCGGCCGATTTTATCGAGGAAATAAGCACTACCCCCCTATAGGCAGGTAGCAAAGTAGCTATCTGTTGTACCAATACCCCGCCCAAAGAGACCCCTATAAGGATAGGATTGGGGGCGGTGATTCTCTGGGCTATACGAGAGGCGTAGGCAGCAAAAGACTCCTTAGCATGCGGCTCGTCCCAGTCAAGCAGATGTACCTCGTACTCCTCAGGCCACTCTAGGTGCTGAAAGATACGAGAACTGGCCGCCATACCAGGCATACAATAGACAGGAATAGCCATTTTTATTGTTTTTGGTGTAGGGTAACCCTTGCTTCTTCTTCTGTAGTTAGCTTCTTATTGGGATCAGCCAAGTAGATTAGCACTTGGGCATCTACCTTGTAATAGCTCTTTTGACCATCTTTGCTGATGAGGAAAATAGTCTTATTCTCTTCGTCCCAGCCAAATTTTCCTTTTTCCTCTCGGTTAGTTTCCTTATTCTGTGAGCGTTGTAAGAGGGAATAGGTGTTATTTTCTCCTAAGATAATGGTAGTTGAGAGCAGGTCACCATCCTCGGTAGGGAGTACCCCTTCATAGTGAATTCCTTCTTGGGCAGGGGCCTTTTCTTGGGAGGCTTCCTGCGTGGAAGGAGTATTTTCGGAGGTTTGAGGAGTATTGTTGCAAGCAGCTACAAGCAGTAGAAAAAGAATGCTAAAGCGATACATAATTATAATTAGTTATTTAATGAATAGTTTCTCGGATATGGTACCTTGGCTCTGTCTCCCTACTTCTAAGTACCAATTCGGCTAAGAAGCCTGCCAGAAAGAACTGAGTTCCTATAATCATGGAAGTGAGTGCCAAGAAAAACTGCGGGCGATTAGTGATAAGACGTCCTGTAGGGTCTATAAAGAGCTTATCTATCCCTAAGTAAAAAGCAAAGCAAAAGCCTATGAAGAATACCAGTACCCCCAAGGCTCCGAATAAGTGCATGGGGCGCTTGCCAAACTTAGAGAGAAAGCCTATGGTGAGTAGGTCTAAGAAGCCGTTGATAAAGCGCTCTATACCGAACTTTGTTTTTCCATACTTGCGTGCTTGATGGATCACTACTTTTTCAGTAATATGTGAGAAACCAGCACTTTTGGCCAGTACGGGTATATAGCGGTGCATCTCTCCACGAACATCTATCGTTTTGACTACGTCCTTGCGGTAGGCTTTCAAGCCACAGTTAAAGTCGTGTAGGGTAAGGCCTGAGACCTTCCGTGCTGCCCAGTTAAAAAGCTTGGAAGGGAGGTTCTTGGTGAGCTTGTGATCATAGCGCTTTTTCTTCCAGCCTGATACCAAGTCATAGCCTTCTGCTACAATCATGTGATAGAGAGCTGGGATCTCCTCTGGACTGTCCTGCAAGTCGGCATCCATAGTGATGACTACCTCACCCTCAGCCTTTGCAAAACCTGCATTGAGTGCTTGGGACTTGCCATAATTCCTTAGAAAACGAATTCCCTTTACATGGCTATCCTTGGTACAAATCTGTTGTATGACTTCCCAAGAATGATCCGTAGAGCCGTCATCTACAAAGAGAATTTCATAAGAGAAATCCTCTCGCTCCATGACCTTTTGGATCCATTGATGGAGTTCAGGAAGAGATTCTTCTTCGTTGAATAAGGGAATAACAACCGATATTTGCATGGACAAGGATTAATTTCTGTTGAAAATTTTAAAAAAGGAACTCGCCAAAAGGGAGAGGATCAGACCAAAAAACAAGTTGGACACCAGCGATAAGTTGAATTGTATCCATGGGGCGGTATTGCCTTCCATAGCAGTGCGCATCTGTTCGATAGTCTGAGCATCTACCTCTGGGTGTTCTCCCTTATAGGCTTCCAATTGTAGGCTGTTGAGAGTCTCCAAGTGGGTTGGTGCTATATATTTGATAAAAATAACCCAAAAAATAGCTGCTATCACCGCAAAAAGTATAGAAATACCCAGCCCTACCTTTATCATCTGTCTAAAACTGCGCTCTTTGCTCTGATAAATTCCTAAAAATATACATAAAGCAAGGACTAAGATAGGTAGAATACCAAAGAGAAACACCGTAAGTGGCTTACCATTGTAGGCATTTAAGGTGTATTGTAGCATTGTTAGGGCAATGCTAACCCCTGCTATGATATTCCCGTAAGTTAGCATCAGTCTTTGGTGCTTTTTCATAAGGTCTTTGTTTTTTCAGCCATAGTCTCTAGTAGCTTGGTAATAGGACTTTTCACAACCATGGCCAGCATAGGGTTGAACTCTCCTTCGAAGGTGTAGGAAACCTCCGTCTGTGCCTCCGATTTGGGGTCAAGGCCGATGCGAAGCGTAAAAGGGAGCTTGCCCTCTGGCGCTCCATAGATGAGTTCACTCACTGGAGTGAGCTTTTTCTTTTCCAAGAAAATTTCAGGCATACCCTTTAGGGAAAAAGAGAAAGAGGCATTGTCCTCCGAAGAGGCAAAGTGTGACAAGTTCTCCGGCATGAGTTCCTTGAAAAGAGCAACATTCTCCAATTTTTCATAGACTCTTGTAATAGGTAGACCGACGGATACGATAGGGGAGGTGATTTTCATATTAGATTATTTTATGTCCATTTGTCAGGGGCTAAGCGCCACTTAGCCAAGGTTTCTAGCTGGGCTTGAGAGATATAATTTCTCTCTTTGGCCTCTTCCAGTAGGGCGTTATATTGGCTGAGGGTATCTAAGCCTATAGCCGCTGAAGAGAAATTATGCTGAGCTACCTCGAATAAATAGGAGAAGATAGCGACCATACCTAGTACATCCAAGTGGTTTTCTCTCAGGGCTTTGACCGCTCCTATACTACTCATACCTGTACTGATGAGGTCTTCTATCACCACAGTTTTTTCCCCTTCGGTGAAACTGCCTTCTATCTGGTTACCACGCCCGTGCTTTTTAGGCTCTGGACGTACATAGACAAAGGGAAGGCCTAAGCGGTCAGCCACGAGCATTCCCATACCTATGGCTCCTGTGGCTACCCCTGCTATGAGCTGTACATTAGGATATTTTTCTTTGATAAATTGGCTCATGGTAAGGGCGACTTTCTCCCTTGCAGCAGGGAAAGAGAGCAGCATACGGTTATCACAATAGATAGGCGATTTCCAGCCTGAAGCCCAAGTGAAAGGAACTTCAGGACTGAGCTTAATAGCCTCAATGTCAAGCAAAGTGCTTGCAATATCTTTAGCAATGGAAGCAGTTATTTCCATGATGATTATAATTTTTTCTTAACAGCTACTTCTTGGAAGGCTTCTATGATATCTCCTTCCTTGATGTCATTGTAATTCTTGATTTGCAGACCACAGTCATAGCCCTTGCTCACCTCTTTCACATCGTCCTTAAAGCGCTTGAGCGAAGAGAGTTCGCCAGTATAGATGACCACATTCTCACGTAAGAGGCGTATCTTGGAGTTACGATATATTTTTCCATCGGTAACCATACAACCTGCAATAGTACCCACCTTGGAGATCTTGAAGAGTTCGCGGATTTCTACCGTACCTGTGACCTCTTCACGCATTTCAGGTGAAAGCATACCTTCCATCGCATCCTTCAGATCGTTGATTGCATCGTAGATGATAGAGTAGGTACGGATATCTATTTCTTCCTTCTCGGCCAAGGCACGTGCATTGGCCATAGGACGTACGTTGAAGCCCACGATAATGGCATTGGAGGCAGAAGCCAATAGGACATCGGACTCGGTGATTGCACCCACTCCCTTGTGAATGATAGAGATTTGAATCTCTTCGGTAGAGAGTTTCTGGAAGGAGTCGGTAAGGGCTTCTACAGAACCATCTACGTCCCCTTTGAGGATAATATTGAGTTCTTTGAAGTCTCCCAAGGCAATACGGCGGCCAATTTCGTCCAGAGTGATATGGCGCTGTGTACGTACAGACTGCTCGCGAAGGAGTTGGGTACGCTTAGCAGCTATTTGCTTGGCTTCTTTCTCGTCTTCAAAGACATAGAATTTATCACCTGCCTGAGGCGCCCCATCAAGTCCCAATATGGTCACAGGGGTAGAAGGAATGGCTTCTTTTACATTTCTTCCACGCTCATCTTGCATAGCGCGTATTTTCCCAGAATGGGTACCTGCCAGTACATAATCTCCTATCTTCAAGGTACCTTCTTGTACCAATACAGTGGAGACATAGCCACGACCTTTGTCCAAGGCAGCTTCCACTATGGTACCTACAGCACGCTTATTCGGATTGGCGCGAAGCTCTAAGATTTCAGCCTCCAAGAGAACTTTGTCCAAGAGGTCACTCACGCCTATACCTTTCTTGGCAGAGATGTCTTGGGACTGGATCTTACCACCCCATTCCTCAACCAAGAGGTTCATATTGGCCAAGTGTTCTTTGATTCTTTCTGGATTGGCCGCAGGCTTATCTATCTTGTTGATAGCAAAGATAATAGGTACGCCTGCCGCTTGTGCATGGCTGATGGCTTCCTTGGTCTGTGGCATGATGTCGTCATCGGCCGCAATTACGATAATAGCAATATCGGTAATCTGGGCACCACGGGCACGCATGGCGGTAAAGGCCTCGTGTCCTGGGGTGTCAAGGAAGGTAATACGTTGCTTGCTACGCTTGAGGGTTACCGAGTAGGCACCTATGTGCTGGGTGATACCACCACTCTCACCGGCAATTACATTCTCATTACGGATATGGTCAAGCAAGGAGGTTTTCCCGTGATCCACGTGCCCCATAACGGTTACTATAGGCGCACGAGGAACTAAGTCCTCTGGACGATCTTCCTCGGTAGGGATAGCCTCATCAATACCTGCAGTGGAGAACTCTATCTGGAAGCCAAACTCATCGGCAACAATAGCGAGGGTCTCCGCATCCAAGCGCTGGTTCATCGTAACGAAAATACCCAAGGACATACAAGCTCCAATCACTTTATTGACAGGCACGTCCATCATGGTAGAAAGCTCATTGACTGTAACGAACTCTGTTACGCGTAAGATGGTGCTTTCTCTTTCTTGTTGTGCTATTTCCTCCTCGCTCTTATGGCGATGGCTGTCGCGTTTTTCTTTACGATACTTAGCACCCTTGGATTTGACAGATTTTCCTTGTAGTTTCTCCAAGGTTTCGCGTACTTGTTTTTGTACTTCTTCCTCGGTAGGCTCTGTTTTTACAAAGATTTTTCCGTCTTTCTTCTTATTTTTGTTTTTGTCTTTGTTATCTTTGTTGTTGCTGTTTCCTCCTTTTGGTGCATTAGGATTGGCCGTATTTTCTTTTTCAGAAGAGATACGTTTGCGCTTGCGCTTTCCTTGCTTATCGCCGGAGGCAGCATCTTTGTTTTTATCCTTGTCCTTGCCGTTCTTTTTCTTTTTAGGCCGTTCGAACTGTGACAAGTCTATTTTTTCACCTACGAGCTTAGGCCCTGTTAGTTTGGTGTATTTGGTTTCTATTACACCAGGTTCGGGTTCTATTTGAGGCTTTTTCTCTTCTTTTTTAGCAGCATCTTTGGAAGAGAGGATGGGCTTGCCAGAGAGTAGTTCTCTACTCTTGTTCTTAAGGTCTTTTTCTTGTTTGCTAAGGGGGCTTTTGACATCTTTCTTGTCTTTATCCTTGTCCTTATGCTTATTTTTGTCTTTATCCTTGTGCTTGTCGGAATGGTTTTCCTCCAGAGCGGGTTCTTTGTGGACTTCTTTTTCTACTACAGCAGGTGTTTCAGGGGCAGTTTTCTCCTTAGGGGTAGTCTCCTGCTGGGGGGCTACCTCTTGGGGCGTAGCTTTTTTAGGCTGATCCAAGTCAATTTTTCCAACGACTTTGGCGCCTGCAATAGTGGCTTTGGCACGAATAATTTCTTGTTCTTTCTGTGCCTTTTCCTGTCTTTCTTTTTCTAAAAGCTCCTGACGGATAGCCTCTTTTTCCCTACGTTGCTCCTGAGTGATTTCTTTAGAGGTCTCACGACTTTTCTTGTCAGAACCAAACTCTTTTTCAAGGAGAGCAATTAGTTCTGCTGGGATTTTGGTGTTGGGTTTGGGATCTATAGTATGCCCTTTTGATTTGAGAAATTCAACTACTCTATCGGTAGAGATGTTGTATTCTTTTGCTGCTTTATTTAATCTTTTATCCTCGGCCATAAATTTTTCTAAGCTCGTTTTTTTATTTTGTCTGATGTGTGTTGGTTGTGTATTATTTGGTTTTTAGGCTAATTTTCAAATTCTTCCTTGAGAATACGCAATACTTCTTGGATTGTTTCAGCTTCCAAATCTACGCGTTTTTCTAATTCTTCAGCACTGTATTCCAAGACACTCTTGGCAGTATCAAGGCCTATGCGGCGGAACTCTTCTATTACCCATGGTTCTATATCGTCTTCAAATTCGGAGAGTTCTACGTCTTCTTCGGCGCCTTCACGGAATACATCTATCTCATAACCTGTAAGCAGGCTCGCCAAGCGTATATTGCTTCCTCCCTTACCGATAGCTTTGGAAACTTCCTCGGAGGCCAAGAGAATCTCAGCGCGCTTGGTTTCCTCATTCACTGTGATAGAGGTGATTTTAGCAGGAGCTAAAGCCTTGCTAATGAATAGGTTGATATTGCTTGAATAGCTGATAACATCTATATTCTCATTGCCTAACTCGCGTACGATGCTACGGATACGAGCACCATTCACGCCCACGCAAGCCCCTACAGGGTCTATGCGATCGTCATAAGTATCTACCGCAATTTTAGCTTTCTCCCCTGGAATACGGGCTACCTTTTGGATGGTGATAAGCCCATCGGCAATCTCTGGAATCTCTTGCTCAAAAAGGCGTTCCAAGAATACAGGTGAGGTGCGGGAAAGAATGATAGAGGGCTTATTTCCTTTGAAATCTACCGACTCTATAATCCCCTTAGTGGTTTCTCCTTTCTTGAAGAAGTCCGATGGGATTTGCTTGTCTCTAGGCAAGAGGATCTCATTGCCTTCATCATCAAGCAAGATTACTGTTTTTCCCTTAATATGGTGTATCTCAGCGGTGTATATAGTTCCGATGAGTTCTTTGAATTTCTTATAAACGGTATTGTTGTCATACTCATGTACCTTGGAGATGAGATTCTGTCGCAAGGCCAAGATCGCACGACGGCCGAGCTGACTGATTTTCACCTCTTCGGAAACCTCTTCCCCTACCTCAAAGTCCGATTCTATTTTGAGTGCCTCGCTCAGTGGTATCTCTGCATTGGGATTCTCCACCATACCGTCATCTACAATAATACGGTTGCGCCATATCTCTATGTCACCCTTATCGGGGTTGATGATGATATCAAAGTTCTCATCCGAACCGTATTTTTTCTTCAAAGCAGTCTTGAACACTTCGTCCAAGATGGACATCAGTGCCTCGCGATCTATGAGCTTGTCGTCTCTAAATTCTGAAAAGGATTCTATCAAATCGAGATTATTTTCCATGAGAGTATCTAAAATTTTAATTTTAATTTTGCTTCTTTTATCTCTTCTATAGGCAGAAGAATTTCCTCGGTAACGGTAATTTTCCCTTTTCCTTGTGGTTTGGGCTGGCGCGAGGTGACCTCAAGGGTTACCACTGCATTACTTACTCCTTTAATTACCCCTGTATGGCTTGCTGTAGCGGTCTTGACCTCTACCTCGCGACCTATGTTTTTGGTATATTGGCGCTCTAAAACAAGAGGAGCGGAGATACCACAAGAGCTTACTTCTAAGGAAAAATCCTCCTCTTCTCTGTCCAAATTATGCTCAATAGCACGGCTTAAGGCTACACAATCTTCTATACCGACTCCATTATCGCCATCAATAATTACCTTGATGAGGTTGTCCCCACCTACTGAATAGTCAATGAGAAAGAGTGAAGGATTCTCCTCTAACCCCTTGTCAATCAGTTCTTTTACACGTTCTTTTAAGTTCATATAATTATAAAAAAAGAGGACTTATCCGCCCTCTACCTCTTAATTACCAATTCCGAGTGCAAAAATACAACTATTTTATTAAAAAACAAATGTTTATTAAAAAAATAATTTTTTTTGCACCCAAGGCTCATTTTTATTCTTTTTTAGCTCGGAGCATATCTCGTTTCCCTAAAGCACCAGGGAGCTTTTCTACTTTGAAACCAACGGCTTGCATGGCTCGGCGAGCACTCCCTTTGGAGGCGTAGGTAACCAAGATGCCGCCTGTTTTGAGTGCTTGGTACATACGTTCAAAAAGGGTCTCTGTCCATAGCTCTGGTTGTACACTGGCCGAAAAAGCATCAAAGTAGATAAGGTCAAAACGCTCTTGGTCGCAGATTTGCTCAAAGGATTGTAGGCGCTTTTTAAGGGTAAAAGTGGGGGAGAGCGAAACTGTCTCGTCCCATGGGGCGCTGTGTAGTAGCTCGAAGACGGACTTCTTATCTCCAGCGTCCAATAGTTCAGGATAGTTCAAGCAGGCGACTTCCTCAGCCGTTAGGGGATAGGCCTCCACACCTTCGTAATGAATAGTCTGTTGTAGCCGCTCATGTTCTAAGAACGTAATAAAGGCATTCAGGCCTGTTCCAAGGCCTATTTCAAGCAAAAAAATCTTTTTTCCGGCGAAGAGTTCTAAACCTTGGTGAATGAAAACATGGTAGGCCTCGCCTATAGCGCCTCGCATGGAGTGATAGTGTTCGCCCCATGCTTCTATTTCTAAGGTAGTGGAGCCGTCTTGGGTGTATATGATCTTTCTTTTCATCGGGTAGCGAGTGTTTTTTCAAGAGCGGAAAGGGCGCTTTTGATGGGCTTATCGGCATGGATACGCATATAATCAAGGCCTGCATCACGGAGAATCTGTTCCTTGTGTAGGTCTTCCAAATAGCCCATAGACTGCTGGTAGATGGGCTTGCTCAGACACTCTATGGCGATGGGCTTGCCTGAAGGGGGCGTCAGTAGTATATCGATCATATAACCTCCGAAAGGCTTATCCTTGCTAAGACTAAGGGTAGGAAATTGTGTAGAAAGTAGCGCAAAAACTTCTTCTTTGAATAGCAATTGTCCTTGAGTAGTGGCTTCTTTCCTCAGGTTGCCATAGAGGGCGAGACTTTGTAATACTTCCCCCATAGCTTGATTATTTCCCTCACTTACCGCTTTGGTATAAGCCAAATAAGCATAGAGTACGGCCTTGCGATTGTTGGCCTGCTCTTGGGCTAAGGCATCGGCATAATTGAGGAATACCGCCTCAGGTATGGAATTGCATACATAGATTTTTTCTTTGGCACGGGTGATAATCACATTGAGTAACTTATAGCCTTTTTGTTGGTTTAGAGGGCCAAAACTCTGGACAAACTTGCCATCTTTCTTCTTTCCATAAGTTACCGAAAGGATAATGATATCTCGTTCGTCTCCCTGTATATTTTCTAAGTTCTTGATAAAGAGTCCTGCTTGTTCTAGTGCGGTGAGTTTCTCGGCAAATTCTTGTTCGGTAGGCTGGTTCCTGAGCCACAATAGCTTCTTTCGGATAAGGTTGCGCTGGGTGATGTTGAAAGTGGCTACCCCTACAGAGGGGTAACTGCCGTCCTCTCTGGGGGTGATTTCTCTGAGAATCTCAATGACCTTGAGTGCCTCGGCTTCGTTGGTATATTCGTGAAAAGTGCCATCTACTTGGTAGAAGTTGATAGGGTTTTCACTCTCAAAACGAGGCAAGGGGCGTAGTTTCCCGTTGTAGAAAGCTACATTGGAAAAATCTATCAAGTAAGGGTGTTTGGAACGGTAATGGAAGTCCAGATGATGCTTATCGTACTTGTACTCAAGGGCAAAGTCAAGCAGCGACTCTACCGAGAGCAGGGAGTTTTTCTGGAGGGCTTGGTCTTCCTCGTCTATCTCTTCCTCATCTTGGTAGCCGCCGTCAAAGATCTTACTGAAGTAGTTGCTCGGAGGCATCTGGTGTTCGTCTCCTGCGATGATAACAGTTTTTCCCTTGAGAATAGCAGGGAGGTTGTCTTCCAATTTCAGCTGACTGGCTTCATCAAAAACGACATAGTCAAAGTAGAAGTTCTTTCCTTGGAAAAGGTTACAACAGCTATCGGGGGTGGTGAGTACTATAGGGAAAAAGGTGGTGAATAGGTCTGTATCTTTGCTGGCTATCTGCCTGAGAGATAGGCGGCTGTGCTTTTCACTTCGGCGCTTGTTATATAGGTTGGCCACTGTCAGCTCCTTGTGGTTGGTTTCAAAGTCCTTGACGGCTGCTATTTGAGCTTGATCCCAATATTGGGTAATCATCTGCTGTTGTGAAGCGGCAAAGCGGTGGAGTTTTTCTCTAAAATCCTCATAGGTATTGGCCGAAAAGGCGCTGAGTGTCTCCGATTTTTTGAGCAAGAAAGCCTCATAATAGGCGTATAGGAAAGAGGCTTCCCAGTGGAGTGCTTGGGCTTGTTCCAAGAGTAGCAAACATTGCTTAAGCAAAGCAGAAAGTTCTGCTTCGAAGGCAAACCATTGATAACCTACCTCTAAGGGATTGTTGTGATCGTTTTGGTATTGGTTGTGTTGCTCCAAAGCACTCTCTATATAACGCTTGAAATCAAAGAAAGTCAGCCCCTGAGGGGTAGCGGCTATATAAGCATGCTCCTTTATTTGTTCTTTTAGTTGGCTTAAAGCTCTGGTGAGCGCATGTAGGGTATCGCTGGCAAACTTAGGCTCGTAGAAGTTGGCCACATCCAAAGAGGCAAAGTCAGCAGCTACTTTTTCCTCGAAGTGGGCGCTGGCTCGGCCAAGTTCCTCTCGATAGCGAAGAATCTGCTCCTTATTGGAAAAGAGGTTATCGGAAAGGGAAAGCGGGGCAAAATTGGGGTGCAGGCTAATCTTCTTAATTTCTTGACAAAGCCACAATAAGCGTTTTTGCTGAGTGATAGCCTCCTTGCGTTGGCTCATGAAGAGTGCGCTAAGCTTATACAAAAAGCTTTCGGTACGCTTACGATTGTATTGGTCGGCATCGGCAGGAAGCAGGCTGGTAAGGGCTTCTGTCTCATTTATATAGGTAGTGAGCAGCTGGATTTGCTCAGAGAGTTCTTCCTTGCGCTTATATAGATATTCCCCCCTATACTGCTCATATAGGGAAAGAATCTGTGCCCATTGTTCTTTATAGCTGTTAAAAGTGGCTTCTGTATGATGTGCTGTTTGTTGATAAGGCTTGGCTATGAGTGTCTTAGGGTTGTATAGATAGCCCTCTTTGTAGGGGGCAAAAGGGGTGTATAGTCGCTGGGCTCGGGCGAGAGTTTCCCTGAGCGCCTCATGTTCCTCATCGGTAAAGCTTAAGGAGAGTCCTTGTAGGGAGAGAGCAGTGCGCTGTGGGGCATACTTGAGCAGTTGTCCCATAAGTTCCGTCCAGTTTTCCCCAGAGATTAGGGGAGTGAATAGCTCTTTGTGGTGTAGGTTGATGGCTTCTTTTAGCTGCTTTAATCCTCCAATTTGTGTGTCTTTGGCCTCTTGTGGGTAGGGGGGAATTGCCTTTTTGAAAGCGGGGTCGTCCAAGATATTGCGCACAGCATCCACTACCAATTTTCTATCGGCTATGCTGTCCTTGATAAGAATGGTGTATTTGCCTAAGCCATGATTCTCTAAGGAGTGGTGTAGTACCTCTAGGGCGGTTTGCTTCTCACAGACTACCAAGACCTTCTGTTGGTTCTCTAAGGCATTGACCAAGATAGCCGTAAGGGTCTGGCTTTTTCCCGTACCAGGGGGGCCTTGTATGAGCAGGTGCGATTGGGTGCGGAGTTGCTCTAGCACTTCCTGCTGAGAAGGGTCGGTAGGAATACTGGTAAAGGTTTGAAAATCCCCCTTAGGCGTACTCTCGCGTGGGGAAAACTGCTCCTTAAGACTTTGATAATCATTGATGATGTTTTGTTTCTGTACCTCAAAAAGGGAAAAGAGTCCAGCCTTCTCAATCAGCGCATTGCCCTTTTCAGGCAGGAGTGCCTCGTAGGCGGACTTGGTTTTGATAGGGCTTATCTCTGCATAGTTGTTCTCTAAGAAATCAAGGTTCTGTTTGATTTTTAACTGACTAAGTAGGTCGGTACATATCTGGTAGAGTTCCGCTTTGTCTATCTTGCCGTCTTCGAGCATTTGGTCAGGGATAGGGGCAATGGTAACATGGGAGTCGTTCTGCAAGTGATTGATAAGCACTTCATTGATATAGATAGGATCGTCCTCGCTACGGCTAATTTCCCAAGTGTTGAGCTGGGAGGTAGGACGTATTCTCACCGACCAAATAAGTATAGGAGCCACTGTGATCTGCCCATCTGTCAAATCGCGTCTGGCTAAGATAGGAAAACCAAACCCCAAAGCATTGACACCTTTTTCCTGAAAGATGGCCTCACTCTGGAAAATGAGATTATCTACCCCATCGGAGAGTTTTTCCAAAAGCTCTGCTCGCTCTTTGTTCTCGTCTTTTTCGGTTGTTTGCTTTTTTGCTCTTGCTGCTTCAGCGGTTTCTACTATGGTATAATCGCGCTCATCAATAGCTGTAGAGGGTGTATCGTGCAGGGAGAAGGTGAATTTGAGGTTTTTCACGGTCAGTAAGTCCAAGACAAACCGCTCTGGTAGGCTCTTGAATATAGCTGAAAGTCGCGCTAAATCGAACTTATAGCGCGAGTTGCTCACTACCGCATTGAGGTGTACCCCTCGGCGATTTCCTATTTTTAATTTCTGCCCAAAAAGATCAAATACTTCTTTGCTAAAAGGCTCCATAATAATGACTAATGATTAATGACTAATGACAAGTAATGAATGACAGATAACAAAAAACTATCATTAATAGCAATGATAGTTTTTTGAATTATATAAAATGAAAAAATTATTTACTCATATGAGCGATTACCTCAGGAGTGACCCCTACATTGGAGAAGCCGCCATCGTGATAGAGGTTCTGCATAGTAACCTTACGGGTAAGGTCGCTGAAGAGGGTAACAACATAGTTGGCACAGTCATCAGCAGTGGCATTGCCCAGTGGAGACATTAGCTCAGCGTAGGTGATAAAACCATCGAAGCCCTTCACACCTTGTCCAGCAGTGGTAGGAGTAGGGGACTGGGAGATGGTATTGATACGCACATGCTTATCCTTACCATAGAAGTACCCAAAACTACGCGCGATAGACTCCAAGTAAGCCTTGTTGTCGGCCATATCGTTATAGTCAGGGAAAGTACGTTGGGCAGCGATATAAGTAAGTGCTACGATACTACCCCATTCGTTCATTGCATCATTCTTATGGAGGGCTTGGCACACCTTATGGAAAGAAAGCGCCGAAACGTCCCAGCCCTTGGCATAAAAGTCATAGTTAGACTCAGTATAAGGGATATTTTTACGTACATTGACCGACATACCTATGGAGTGTAGTACAAAATCCAGCTTACCACCGAGGATTTCTACCGCTTTGGTAACCAAATTCTGTAAGTCGTCCATATTGGTAGCATCAGCAGGGATTACTTGAGTACCTGTTTTTTCAGCTAATTCATTGATTTTTCCCATGCGCATCGCAATAGGCGCATTGGTAAGGACAAACTGGCCTCCTTCTTCATGTACGCGCTCAGCGGTTTTCCATGCTATGGAGTTCTCATATAAAGCACCAAAGATGATGCCTCTTTTTCCTTTTAATAAGTTATACATAATATATTGTATTTAATTCTATCGCACAAAAGTAAGGATTTTATTTGAAATAACAAGCGGAAATGAGTGAAAAGTGAAAAATGAATAATGAAAAGTTTCTGCAAAGATACAATTTTTTCTCGTAAATAACAATTGGTCACTTGTCACTAGTCGTTGGTCACTTGTCACTAGTTGTTAGTCACTTGTCACTAGTCGTTAGTCATTACTCACTATTTTTTGAGCATTTTCTTAATACTATTGAGTTTCATCAGTGCCTCTATGGGGGTGAGGTTGTCTATATCGGTATGAATGAGCTGTTCCTTGATACTTTCCAAGAGGGGATCGTCCAATTGAAAGAAACTCAGCTGCATACCTTCTTTGTTCTTTTTACTGAGTTGCTCCTTGTTGTCTTCTAGCTGATGTGTTTTCTCCAATTTCTCAAGCACTTTTTCTGCTTTTTCTATCACATAAGGGGGCATTCCTGCCATTTTGGCTACATGAATACCGAAACTGTGTTCGCTACCGCCCTCCACGAGCTTGCGCAAAAAGAGAATACTTCCCTTGACTTCCTTGACCGAGACAGAAAAATTCTTGATACGGGCAAACTCGTTTTGCATCTCATTGAGTTCGTGATAGTGAGTGGCAAAAAGGGTCTTGGCATGGGTAGGGTGCTCATGTAGGTACTCGGCTATAGCCCATGCAATAGAGATACCATCATAGGTACTGGTACCACGACCAATCTCGTCCAAGAGGATAAGGCTTCGCTGGGAGAGGTTATTGAGAATCAGAGCGGCCTCATTCATCTCTACCATGAAAGTAGATTCCCCTTGTGAGATATTATCACTGGCACCTACACGGGTGAATATCTTATCTACAATACCTATCTGTGCTTGCTTGGCAGGGACAAAACTACCTATCTGAGCCAATAGGACGATTAGGGCAGTCTGTCTCAGGAGGGCAGACTTACCACTCATGTTAGGCCCTGTGATCATCATAATCTGTTGGCGCTCATTGTCCAAATAGATATCATTGGCTATATAGGGTTGGGTAGGGGGGAGTTGCTGCTCTATCACAGGATGGCGTGCTTCCTTTAGGTTGATAACTAAGGAATCGTCCAGCTGTGGGAGCGTATATTGGCGCTCTGTAGCCAAAAGAGCAAACCCACAGAGGGTGTCTATCTCTCCTATGGCAATGGCTGTCTGCTGTATAGGAGAGATATAGGCGATGACCTCTTGGATGAGCGAGGCAAAATATTCCTGTTCTAAGGTAGCGATACGCTCCTGAGCATGAAGGATTTTCTCCTCATATTCCTTGAGTTCTTCACTGATGTAGCGTTCGGCATTCACCAAGGTCTGTTTGCGAACCCAGTGAGCAGGCACCTTGTCCTTATGGACATTGCGCACCTCAAAATAGTAACCAAAGACATTATTGCTATCTATCTTCAAGGAAGAGATATGGGTCTGGGCAATCTCTCTCTCTAATAGCTGGTTAAGGTACTCCTTACCAGAATGGGAGAGGTTGCGTAGCTCGTCCAGTTCGGCCGAGAAGCCCGCTCGGATGGTATTGCCTTTTAGGATATTCACGGGGGCATCCTCTTCAAGGGTATGGCCAATTCTCTCACATAATTCCTCTAGGTCACAGATACGCTCAAAAAGTCTCTTGAGGGCAACTTCTTCATTCGGGAGAGTAATTGCTCTTAAGGGAAGTACAGCAAATAAGGAGTTTTTCAGATAGATAAGCTCTCGTGGAGTGATTTTTCCTGTGGCTATCTTGGAAAGCAAGCGCTCTATATCGCTCACCTTGTGCAGGTGATCCCTTACTTGTTCTCTAAGTTCGGTGTGGGCGACTAAGGCTTGTACCACTTGGTGGCGCTCTTGTATCTGACTAAGGTTTGTTAGTGGTAGGGCAAGCCAACGCCTAAGCATACGGCTACCCATAGGGGTCAGGGTCTTATCAATGACTTCCAAGAGGCCTACACTGCCTGATTGTCCTCCGCCATATAGTTCCAAGTTTCGTATGGTGAACTTGTCCATCCATACATATTCGTCGTTTATGATAGGGCGAATACTGGTGATATGCTGTAGCTGGTGGTGCTGTGTCTCGGATAGGTAGTGTAGTATAGCCCCTGCACTGATCCAGCCTTGGCGCAGCTGTTCTACGGCAAAGCCCTTTAGAGAATTGGTCTGGAACTGCTTGGTTAGTGCCTCATAGGCAAAATCTTCTTTATAGACCCAGTCTTCCAAACCGAAGTAGTGCCAGCCATTTCCAAAGGCGTCTTCTATCTCCTTGCGCTGTTTTTTGGCAATGAGTACCTCATTGGGCTGAAAATTCTGTAGGAGCTTGTCTATACAAGGGATATCCCCTTCAGCTAAGTAGTACTCACCAGTGGAGATGTCCAAGAAAGATACCCCACACAAGGGGGTATGTAGCCAAACAGAGGCTAAGAAATTGTTCTTACGCGTCTGTAGTATGTCGTCACTGAGGGCAACCCCAGGGGTTACTAGCTCCGTAACACCACGCTTGACGATGGTTTTGGTAAGCTTTGGATCTTCTAATTGGTCGCAGATAGCCACGCGGTAACCAGCCTTGACGAGCTTCGGTAGATAATTGTTCAGAGCATGATAAGGAAAGCCAGCTAAGGAAGTATCCTCACTGCCATTATTGCGAGAAGTCAGTACTATACCCAACACTTGTGAGGTCTTGACGGCGTCCTCCTTGAATGTCTCATAGAAATCGCCTACCCTGAAGAGCAATAAGGCATCGGGATACTTTGCCTTAATCTGGTTATATTGTTTCATCAAGGGGGTTTCTTTGCTCGTCTTTGCCATGTGTTATCGGTTTCGTTTGATACTTCCCAGTGGGTCTTCTAAGCCTTCTTTGGCTTTCTCTACCTCTTGTTTTACTTCATCAATCAGGGAGGTATCTATACCTGATTTCTCTACGCTTTTGTTGATTTCCTCCTTAATCTCTGAGGTGGCATCCCTGAGTTGTCGCATGCCTTTGCCCAAGGTACGAGCGATTTCAGGAATTTTGTTGGTGCCAAAGAGCAGCACCGCCACAAAGAGTACAAATAATAGTTCAGGAGTACTTATAAATAAAGGTATCATTGAGCCATGAAAATTTTCTGCAAATGTACAAAAAATGTACTAAACAACAAAAAATACATCAAAGGAGTTTGTAAATATAAACACTAATCAAGAATCATCTTAGTCAGCATCTATATACTACACAGTATCAATCTATTACACTTATTTGGATATAATCTAAAACCATATATAAAAGCTCTTTGAGTAATTAATCATTAATCATTAACCATTAATCATTATTTTTCGTATTTTTGCATTTCCAAACCTAAAAATAATGCATCCCGATATAGATTCGTTGCTCACAGCAACGGCCTCTCTTACAGAGACAGAAATACTCGCCCTCCTTACCGAGCGCTATCCCGATAAGGTGGTTTTCTCCACTAGCTTTGGTATGGAGGATCAGGTCATTACCGATTTTATCATGAAAGGACACTTCCCTATCAAGATCTTTACTCTAGATACAGGGCGCCTTTTCTATGAGACTTATACCACTTGGGAGCTTACCAATGAGTATTACCATACCAAGATTACCCCTTACTATCCCGATGCAAAAGCGATAGAGGAGTATGTACAGGACAATGGTATCAATGCCTTTTACCAGTCCGTTCCCTTGCGACATGCGTGTTGTCATATCCGCAAGGTAGAACCGCTCAAGCGTGCTTTGCAGGGGAATAAAGTATGGATCACAGGACTCCGTGCCGAACAATCACCCCATCGGGAGCAGATGCCCATGGTGGAATGGGACGAAAGTAACCAAATTATTAAAGTGCATTTGCTCCTACACTGGAAAACAGAGCAAGTGTTATCCTTCCTTCGTAGCCATGGTATCCCCTATAACCCATTGCATGACAAGGGTTACCCCAGTATTGGCTGTGCCCCCTGTACACGTGCTGTCAAGGAAGGCGAAGACTTCCGTGCAGGCCGCTGGTGGTGGGAGCACAAGACCAATAAGGAATGTGGGTTGCATGTACATCAGTAGCCGCTTATTTTTGCTGCTCAATCCAATTCTTCATGGCGTAGAACATCTCGGCTGAGAACACATGTCCCGAAGCAAACGTCTGATAAGAATAATCGATGTGTAGCTTCTTGAATAACTCTATGGTTTCTTCTGCCCAATCCAAGGAGACAATTTCATTAGAATATCCGTGTAATAGACAGATTTTCAAGTTCTCAAAATTGTTCTTTTGATAGTTAAAGCTCAATAATTTTTTGTCTATGTAACTATTGATAGCCACAACTCTTTGGATTTTCTCAGGATAGGAAAGCGCTAAGGAAAGGCTAAGAATACCTCCTTGGTCAAATCCTATAAGGGTGATCTGTTCTGTGTCAATATTGAACCGATCACAAGCCTGTCCTAAAAAAGTTAGGAGTTTGTGCTGTGCGGCTTGTGCTTGCACTATATCGCACCATTTGGAGGCCCCAAACTCTATAGCATACCAAAAAAACTCAATATCTGATAGCTTGTAGGGAGCTTGTAGGGAGATTACAATATACTCCTGAGGGAGTTCATTGGCTATGGAGAAGAATTCTTCTTTGTTTTGTCCATAACCATGTAGCATGAAAATGGCGGGAGACTTGCCATTCTCCTGCTCTATAATAGCAGGTCTTACCAAATAGTTTAAAGAAAAACCTTTCATCTTTTGGTAGAAAATGGTAAAATGTTGGTGCACCTATATGTTTGGAGCATATAGGGAAGTGTTTCTAATTTTTGTTAGAGTTTTTTTTCCTGAAGTTAAACAATAATATATATATACTTTTTGTAGAAGTTGGAGTAGCTTATCTTGAGAACCAGTGACCCCTAGGGGAGATCACCCCCAAGACTTTTCCTTTGACTGTCTCTGAGACAAAGGCACAATTTTTAGAAGAAGATTTGATCGAATCTTTGTCAAATACCCGCTCTCCCTTGTCGGTAAAGAGGGTTATATCTGCTTTCTGGCCTACTGCAATAGGCGATACAGGTAGGGAGAAACGTTTTTTAGCAGCGGTAAGCATCTCCACAGTTTTTTCCACTGAGAAGTGTCTTAGCATGATTCCTAAGGTAGCCTCAAGACCTATGCTTCCGAACTCTGCAAGGTCGAACTCCTTAGCTTTGCATTCTATATCAAGGGGGCAATGGTCAGAAGTTACCATATCTATAACCCCGCTTTCCACTCCTTTGCGAAGGGCTTCTACATGCCGCGTATCACGCAATGGGGGAAGTAATTTGTAGTCAGTATTGAAGTTGCCTAAGACTTCATCTGTAAGGTGTAGATTACTCACTGCCACACTACAGCTCACATCTAGGCCTTTAGCTTTGGCTGCGGCTATCAGAGCGACAGATTTTTCAGTAGAGATTGTCGGAATGTGTAATCGTCCACCAGCATATTCGAGGATGGAGAGGTCTCTCTCCACAATAATTTCTTCAGCAAGTGCGGGTATTCCCTTTAGTCCCAATCGGGTAGAAGCTATATGTTCATTCACTACTCCCTTGCCCATGATAGAGCGGTCGCAAGGAAAAGAAATCACCATACCACTAAAAGGCGCTGTGTATTGCAAGGCAATCTTTAGCAGATTGGCCTGCGGAATATACCGCTTATAATCTCCAAAAGCCACTGCCCCTGCACTTTGCATATCGTACAACTCGGCTAGGTATTCTCCCTTGCTCTCAGTGGTGAGAGCACCTATAGGGAAAATCTCTGTAATGGCTCCTTGGGTAGCACGTTTTAGAAAGCCTACTTGGCTTCGGCTCTCTGTAATAGGGTGTGTGTTGGGATTGAGCATCACCTGCGTAAAGCCACTCTCACAAGCTACCTTTGCGCCATGGGCTAAAGTCTCTCGCTCCTCGTACCCTGGTTCTCCAAAACTTACACTGCTATCAGCCCATCCTTGTGAAATGTAACAATTCTCTAACACTTCATTGGCATCTTGGCAAGTGATTTCAGAGCTAATTTGTTTGATGTTTCCATCTTCTATCAAGACATCCTGGGTTTGTCCATGGTAGGAACTGTCCGTGTCTATGATAGTTACATGTCTTAACAAAGTTTTCATAATTCCCTTCATCTTCACCACAAAGATAATCATTAAATTTTAAATAGCAAACATTTTTCCCGTTTTTTTTGTGTTAAAGTTTCAGAAGTAACGAGAAAGCTATCTTATAGGAGAAATGAGTCTTTTTTATTAATATTAATTATTAGATAGGAATGTTAAAATATCTTGTAGATAGATGCTATAATTGATTTTATTTATTAGAAATAAAGTAAAATAGTTAAAAATAAATTTATTTCGCAACTATTTGTTATATCGGAAAAAACTCGTAATTTTGTCCCAGTCTAAATAAAAAGTATTTAACAAATGATTTTACACAAAAATCTCTTACTATTTATTGTGCTTTTGTTGAGCGTGAGCCTTCAGGCACAATATAAGATCAAGGGTAAGATCCTTGATGAAAACAAGTTACCTATCACCCAAGCGACTGTCAAATCGGTAGCTACAGGGGAAAGCACCCTTACCGATGACAAGGGAAACTACACTCTTACCACCTCCGATGAGCATCCTTCACTGCAAGTAAGCAAGGAGGGCTACGCGCTTTTGGAGTTCCCTGTAGTCTTACAGGACAATGAAAATAGGGTTACCTATGTGGAGACAACCCTTCGTCGCAATGCGGAAGAGACACTCGCGGGGGTTGTAGAGTTACAGCCTGTGGTGATCTCAGACAACCCAAGTCTTGTAGCCAACTCGGTGGGATTGGCTAAGGTAAAACTTGACAAAGTGGCAGGAGGTACCAACTTGGCCGACCTAAGAAACCTAAACATACAGCGTTCCCAAACCCTCAAGGACGCCCTTCAGCGCGAACCTGGGATTATTATCCAAGATTTCTTCGGGGGTAATGACCAACCACGCCTTAATATCCGCGGTTCAGGTATCCAAAGTAATCCACAATCACGTGGGGTAGCGCTCTCCCAAGATGGTATTCCGATCAACTTTGCCGATGGTTCTTATATAATAGGTGTATTAGAACCCCAAGTGAGCAACCTCGTGGAAATCTATCGTGGTGCCAATGCGCTCGAACATGGAGGCGCTACCCTCGGTGGGGCTATGAACTTTGTTACCAAGAATGGCTATAACGCTTCTCCCCTAAGTGTGAAAATGGAAGCTGGTAGCTTTAACTACTTCAATAGTACGATTTCCTCTGGCTTCTCCGCTGGTCGCAATGATCTCTTTGTAGCTTCGTCCTATAACCATAGCGATGGCTACCGTACCTATAATAGCTCTAAGCGCTTCAATGCTTTGCTTAACGTAGGGCGCAAGTTTACCGATAAGTTCGAGGCACGTCTCTATGCGTCCTTCACTGACCTTTATTTTGATATCCCAGGCCCTCTTACCCGCTACCAAATGGAGAGTGATCGCAAGCAAATCAACAAAGCACCTAAGACAACTTTCCCCTATGCCTTTGGCCCTAATGTGGTACGCGACAAGCCTAACCGAAGCAGTAAAATCGCTCGCTTTGGTACCAAGTTGGCTTATCAGATCAATGCCAATAACCTTATCTTAGCTACCCTTTATTACCAATATGCCGATGATGCCTTTACCTATCCTATCGCCAACGGGGTACGTCAGGACTTCAATAATGACTATGGGGTACGCCTCTCTTATACCAATACAACCGAGAAAAACGATTTTACTCTTGGCTTACAATACAGCCAAGGCCTTATGCACCAATCCCGTTTCCACAACGATCGCGGTAATTTCGGTGCCCTCTTTGCCAAACAAGATCTTACAGCCAACCATGCCATAGCTTATGTATCTGATACATACAAGATTACCCCTTCTCTCTTGGCCAATGTAAGCGTACAAGGTAGCTACGATACCCGTAAGGTAGAGGACAAGTTCACTGGGGCTAAGCGTCCATTCCTCTTTGTGACACCTAATGGCTTGCAAGCTCGTGCCTTGCCTAACCCCAATGCAGCTACTCCTGTAACAGGTGATTTCTCTTACAATGCAATCAATCCTAAAGTAGGGGTGATCTATAAGTTTACTGACCGAGCACAAGTTTTTGCCAACTTCTCTCGTAGCTATGAACCACCTACTTTCTTAGAAATTGTACGTCTAACAGGAAGTGCTACACCTAACTCTAATCGCCCTCCAGTACCGCCCATTGTCTATAGCAATAGCTCCAATGTCAATTCAGGGCCTACCACCATTACCATCTCCGACCTTAAGGCTCAACAGGCCTCCACTGTGGAGCTCGGTACCAAAGGAAATTTAGGACGGGCTTTTGTATGGAATGTAAGTGCTTACCACTCTTGGGTAAAAGATGAAATCTTCACCATAGCCGACGGTAGTGTAGGGGTAGGAGGTAATACCGTCAATACGCCTTATGCGACTATCCACAGAGGGTTGGAGGCTGGTTTGCAATCTACTTTCCTTACTCATATATTCTCTGCCAAGGAAGATACTTTCACCCTTTCTGTTAATTATAATTATAGTGACTTTTACTTTGATGGAGGAGAGCTTAAGGGCAACCAAATTGCGGGTATTCCTACCCATTACCTCTTTACAGCCCTCACCTATAAGCACCCTATAGGAATCTTTGCTGAAGTAAACCTCGAATCACTTCCAGTAAAGACCCCTATTGACCATAAAAATACGCTATACCAAGACCCTTACAGCCTTGTAGGGGCACGCTTGGGTTACAAAAAAGGACAATGGACTTTCTTCTTGCAAGGCAACAACTTAGCTGATAAGGTGTATGCCTCCAGCTATTTGGTACAAGCAGAAGTTACCGCACCACCTATGCGCCTTAACCCTGCGGCTACTCCCGATGATAAAACCAACTTTATCCCTGGGGTAGGAAGAAACATCATAGGCGGTCTCTCCTTTACTTGGTAGTGGTTCTTTTTCACATCTTTCATAGAACTTTGTCAGCGCAAAAACGCTGGCAAAGTTTTTTTGTCTAATAGAATTAAAAATAGTATCTTTGCACGCCGATAGTAAGCATTATGAAACTGACTACTCTGTTGGAAACAAAAGGGATAGACCCGCAGCCTCTACAGGATTTCAAACCTCATGGGGGCGTTATTCTCATGGACTACAACGAGCGTGAGGTAATCCTTGAGTGGATAACACAATGTAACCTTGGCTTTGAGCTACTGCCCTTGTTCTCCAACCAAGAGAGTGATTGTGTGGCTATCTATACTACGGGCTTTCTAAAGGGTAAAGTGGTAATTGTAAGGCACGATGAGGCAGTATTTGCACCTCAGTTTAGGAGTTTGGACTCGTTCCTAAAGGCTTACGAAAAGGCAGCTATGCAGGCCGACTTCTACGATTGGGAGGATATAGAAGTATATGACTATGACTATCCTATAACAGAGGAAAAGCAGGCGGAGCCAGCTATATGGCAGGACTGTTGGCAGCATATAAAAGCCAATGATTTTACCTCCGATGTACAAAAGGAGACGATACAAATCATGGCCATTTGTCTCACCCCGCCTTCCCAGTTAGATGCTTTATTGCCCTTCATACAAAAAGAATTTGCTCTTAAAGAAGATATGTCAGTGATAGCTTATGCTATAGATGTGTTAGGCATTACCCATCAGTATGAGCCAGCCAAACCTTTGATAGCAGAATTGCTTAAGACAAGGCGATTTGCTGCCTATTACAGGCGAGGGGAGTTGTACCGTGGAGAGTTTAAAGTAAAAGAGACTTTTATAGGGAAAATCATTTGCCCACTGCTTAGGGTGATCATCGTTCCTTTTATGTTATTGAGTCTTTTTTTTGTGGAACTCAAAGATAGATTTAAAAGTAAAAACGTTAAAAAATAACATCTGATGAAAAAATATACCGATACAGGCAAAAAGGACACCCGAAGTGGTTTCGGTGCAGGACTTGCCGAACTGGGACGTAAGAATCCTAATGTAGTGGCGCTTTGTGCCGACCTCATTGGCTCACTCAAAATGGAGAAATTCCAAGAGGAAAACCCTACCCGCTTTTTCCAAGTGGGCATCGCCGAAGCCAATATGATGGGTATCGCCGCTGGCCTTACCATAGGGGGAAAGATTCCTTTTACAGGTACTTTTGCCGCTTTCTCCACAGGACGTGTATATGACCAAATACGCCAGTCTATCGCGTATTCCAATAAGAATGTAAAGGTGTGTGCCTCCCACGCGGGATTGACCCTTGGTGAGGATGGTGCTACTCACCAAATATTAGAGGACATAGGGCTGATGAAGATGTTGCCCAATATGGTGGTCATCAACCCTTGTGATTATAACCAAACCAAGGCAGCTACCCTTGCCATAGCTGACTATGTAGGGCCTGTGTACTTGCGTTTTGGCCGCCCTGCGGTGCCTAATTTTACTCCAGAAAACCAAACCTTTGAGATAGGTAAAGGGATTTTGCTCAACGAAGGTACCGATGTGACCCTCATCGCCACAGGTCACCTTGTATGGGAAGCCCTCCTAGCTTGCGAGGTCTTAGAACAAAGAGGTATCTCGGCCGAGGTGATTGATATTCACACGATTAAGCCTTTGGACGAAGAGATGATACTTGCTTCTGCTCGCAAGACCAAAGCAGTGGTAACCTGTGAGGAACATAACTATTACGGCGGCTTAGGTGAGAGCGTAGCACGTGTATTGGCACAGCACTACCCTGTACCACAAGAGTTCGTAGCGGTTGATGATACCTTCGGAGAAAGTGGTACCCCAGCCCAGCTCATGCAGAAGTACGGGCTAGACAAGGACGGTATACTTAAAGCAGTAGAAAAGGTGCTTAAAAGAAAATAAGATGCTCAGAGAACAACTCCAAAAACTCTTTCCTGACCATAAGGAGGAAGTACTCCCCGAAGAACCTACTTCTAATATTTGGCTACAGGACGAACCTCTCTTGTGCAAATATGAAAAACGCAATGGTAAGCCTATCACCCTGATAGAGGGCTATACAGGTGCCGATACGGACTTCAAAGTATTGGCCAAGGAACTCAAAACCCGCTTAGGGGTAGGAGGAACCGTGAAAGAGGAAAAGATCATCATCCAAGGGGATTACCGTGATAAGATTATGGAATTTCTCAAGGAAAAAGGGTTTAAGGTAAAAAGAGTAGGGGGGTAAAGTCTCAAAAATAGATAAGAATGAAGAAATTTGTAATTGGCAGGCTCAAGAGTATGGGCTATGCCCTACAAGGGTTTTGGCTGCTCATTCGCACCGAAGACGCCATTATTACCCATAGTATAGGTTGTTTGTTATTTGCAGGATTGGGACTGTATTTTCAGATTACCCCCGACCAATGGATGTTCCAGCTCTTAGCTTTTGGAACGCTCTTGGCTGTAGAAGGGCTTAATACAGGCCTAGAAAAGCTCTGCGACTTTGTCCATCCCGACTTCCATAAAAAAATAGGCGAGATTAAGGACATAGCCGCAGGAGCCGTTACCATGATATTCCTCGCTGTGGCAGCAGTATTAGCGTTTATTTATATACCATACCTGATATAATGATTAATGATTAGTCACTTGTAATTTGTCACTAGTCACTAGTACGGCTGCTTCCAATGATTTTTTGTATTGGGAGATTCCCTCTTGTATCTCTTTGTGAGCAACCCCCAAGATCTGGGCGGCGAGAATCCCTGCATTCTTAGCCCCGTTCAGGGCAACAGTAGCCACAGGTACTCCCGCAGGCATCTGTAGGATAGAAAGCACAGAATCCCAACCATCTATGGAGTTGCGGCTCTTGATAGGTACCCCAATCACAGGCAGCGGACTTACAGCCGCAAGCATACCAGGGAGGTGTGCTGCGCCTCCTGCTCCTGCAATAATCACATCTATCCCCTGCAAATGAGCATTTTTTCCAAAGGAAATCAGCTTCTCAGGGGTGCGATGGGCTGAGACTATATCCACTAACACAGGGATTTGCATCTCTTTTAAGAAGTCTATGGCTTCTTGCATAACGGGAAGGTCGCTCTGACTTCCCATAACTACAGCTACTTTCATTACTATGAAGAATTAAAACAGAAAGCAAAGATACAAAATTAATGATTAATAAGATAATGATTAATGATTAATTAACTCAAGTTTCGTAAGCTCTGTAACTTATTGACTTTCAAAACATCCCCTCACATACCCAGCTGTGGGCACTCGCTGGCTATCCTTTGGAGGTAGGTACAAATAATTGTTTATCAGTCACTTGCAATTAGAATAACAACCTAAAAACAACTTGCGAAACTTAAATCAATTAAATTTATGACAGAAGGAAATTTCACCGATTACGTAAAAGTATATGTCCGTTCAGGTAATGGGGGCAAAGGCTCCACTCACTTACATAGGGAAAAATTCGTAGAGAAGGGCGGCCCTGATGGGGGCGATGGAGGTCGCGGAGGCGACATTATTATCCGTGGTAATAAAAACCTATGGACACTCATCAACTTTAAGTTCCAGCAGCACTTCCGTGCCGAGCATGGGGGCGATGGCGGTGCCAATCGCAGTACAGGGGCGGACGGAAAGAGTGTCTACTTGGAAGTGCCCTTAGGAACTATCGTCAAGGATGCCCTCACCGATGAAGTACTTTTTGAAATTACTCAGGACAAAGAGGAAAAAGTAGCTCTCAAGGGGGGCAAGGGCGGACTGGGGAACTGGCACTTCCGTACAGCAACCAACCAGACCCCTCGCTATGCCCAACCTGGTATACAAGGGGAGGAGAGAGAACTGCTCTTAGAACTGAAAGTCTTGGCCGATGTGGGGCTTGTAGGCTTCCCCAATGCGGGCAAGTCTACCCTGCTTTCTGTGCTTACCTCGGCCAAACCCAAAATAGCTGACTATCCTTTTACGACCCTAAAACCTAACTTAGGTATCGTTCAATATCGTGATTTCCAGTCTTTTGTTATAGCTGATATTCCAGGGATTATAGAGGGTGCCTCCGAGGGGAAAGGCCTAGGCCACTATTTCTTACGCCATATAGAGCGCAATTCAGTGCTCCTCTTCCTCGTTCCTGCCGATAGTCCTAATATAGTGGAGGAATACCACGTCCTTCTGCGAGAGTTGGAACGCTATAACCCTGAGCTATTGGATAAGCAACGAATCCTAGCCATTTCCAAGACAGACCTCCTAGATGAAGAACTCAAAGAGATGATCGACACCGAGCTTAAAACAGCCAATTTACACCTGCCTTATTGCTTTATTTCCTCCGTCGCAGAACAAGGAATTTCCGCTCTCAAAGATAGATTATGGCAAGCACTCCAATAATTAATATAAATTATATTATAAAATAATCGTTTATTCTATATAAATACTTAAATATAAAAATAAAAATAACATTTAATTAACGTGTTAAAATATAGCCAACTTATTTTTTTCCTTTAATTTTGCACCACTTAAATCTTAAATATAATAGGCTAAATGAAACGAGCCATAGTTGACTACAAAAAACTAACTAAAGACATCTTAGCCCTGCTGGTAGAGAAGTATCCAGAGGGCTATCAGGATCGAGATGTTATCCGATTCAAGAATGCTAAAAACGAGACAGTAGAAGCCCTTGAGGTGCGTACTGAAGACACTATTTACTTGGTGAAGGTAAGTACCCGTTTGGCCTCTACCATGGAACGTTATGACGAAGATGATGATGACTATTACTATGGAGAGGGTATACAGGCAGACACCTTGGAAATGACCAAAGAGGACGAACTCGCCCTTAAGCGCAAAAAGGATATTTCCAAGACTTCTTCTCGCGTAGAAGAAGATGACGACGATGATTATGAGGATGACGAGGATGATGATTATGATGATGACGATGAGGACGAGGATGATAACGAGGATGAAGATGATGAAGACGAAGACGAGGATGATGACGATGAGGACGAAGATTAAATATTTTTTTAAAAAAAGTTGTGTGTGAAAAATATTTATAGTATCTTTGCCCCCGATTTTAAAATACATAATAATCATTAAATAATATTGGAATGTATCTAACAAAAGAAACCAAAGCAGAAATTTTTAAACAACACGGTGGCAGCGAGAAAAATACTGGCTCAGCTGAGGGACAAATAGCCCTTTTCACCTTTCGTATCAATCACTTAACAGAGCACTTGCGTGCTAATCGAAAAGATTACAATACAGAGCGCTCTCTTGTAAGACTCGTAGGTAAGCGCAGAAGCCTACTGGACTATCTCAAAGAAAAAGATATTGAGAGATACCGTGCTATTATTAAGGAATTAGGCATCCGAAAATAATTTTGTTATCAAACAAAAGGGGCTTTATGCCCCTTTTCTTCTATATAAAAGGCCATAAGATAGTAGTTTTTCATTGGAAATAAACACAAAACACACAACACTATTTGTTTCATTTTTAATAAAAAACTTTTATGATTCCAGAAGTAAAAAAAGAAATTATTGCTCTTGGTGATGGACGTACTATTTCCATAGAAACGGGCAAACTCGCCAAGCAGGCAGATGGTGCTGTGGTGGTACAAATGGGCAACGCTATGCTCCTGGCTACCGTCGTGGCCAACAAAGAAGCAGGCGAAGGCGTGGATTTCCTTCCTCTAACAGTGGATTACCGTGAAAAATTTGCCGCTGCTGGACGCTTCCCCGGTGGCTTCTTCAAGCGTGAAGCACGCCCAAGTGATCAGGAAATCCTCACTATGCGTTTGGTAGATAGGGTATTGCGTCCGCTCTTCCCTAAGGAATATTATTGTGAGGTACAGGTGATGATTCAGCTGATGTCTCATGATGAGAATGTAATGCCCGATGCCTTGGCTGGATTGGCTGCTTCGGCTTGTTTGGCAGTATCGGATATTCCTTTTGATGGGCCTATTTCTGAGGTGCGTGTAGGACGTATCAACGGAGCGTTCATCATCAACCCTAGTGCACAGCAATTGGCAGAGTCCGATATGGATATCATGGTAGGAGCTTCTAAGGAGTTTGTGGCTATGGTAGAAGGGGAGATGGACGAAGTCTCTGAAAAGGATATGGCCGACGCTATCCACTTTGCCCATGAAGCGATCAAGGTACAGATAGAAGCCCAAGAACGTCTCCGCGCTCAGGTAGGCAAAACCATACGCGCCTACGAAGTGCCTCAAGAAAACGAAGAAGTCGCTAAGAAAATATATGACTTCTGCTATGACAAATGCTATGAAATAGCTAAGGAAAATACGACCAAACATGAGCGTAGTGATAAGTTTGACGCTGTAAAAGAGGCCTGCAAAGCGCTCTTTACCGAAGAGGAATTAGAGGAATATGAGCCTTTGGTAAGCAAGTACTTCTCAAAAGCTCAAAAAGAAGCAGTACGCAACTTGATTCTCAACGAAGACCTCCGTTTGGATGGTAGAAATACCAAACAAATACGCCCTATATGGTGCGAAGTAGGCTATTTGCCTTCTCCTCATGGGTCGGCTATCTTCACCCGTGGAGAAACACAATCTCTCACTACCGTTACCTTGGGTACTTCTCGTGAGGCCAATGTGATAGATATTCCTTCCGAGCAAGGAGAAGAACGCTTCTACCTACATTATAACTTCCCTCCTTTCTCCACTGGCGAAGCACGTCCGCTTAGAGGGACTTCTCGCCGTGAGGTAGGACATGGAAACCTCGCTCAGCGTGCCCTCAAGCGCATGATTCCAGAGGATTGCCCTTATACAGTACGTGTGGTGTCTGAGATATTGGAGTCCAACGGTTCCTCATCTATGGCCACTGTATGTGCAGGTACCTTAGCCCTTATGGATGCAGGTATCCAGATGAAAAAGCCTGTTTCAGGAATTGCCATGGGACTCATCACCGACGGAGATAAGTATGCCGTACTCTCCGACATCTTGGGCGACGAAGACCACTTGGGTGATATGGACTTTAAGGTAACAGGTACTAAGGACGGTATTACTGCTTGCCAAATGGATATCAAGATCAAAGGACTTACCTATGAAATCCTTGAAAAAGCCTTGGAGCAAGCCCGCGAAGGTCGTATGCATATCCTTGGAAAAATAACTGAGACTATAGCCGTACCAAACCCAACCGTGAAGCCGCATGCGCCTAAGATTGTACGTCTTGAAATGCCTAAGGAATACATCGGTGCTTTCATTGGTACAGGTGGTAAGAATATCCAAGACCTACAAGCCCGAACCAAGACTACCATTGTGGTAGAAGAAGTAGGCGAATTAGGTATTGTAGAAATCCTCGGTACCGATGCCGATGGTATCCAAGAAGCGGTAGATGCCGTATATCATGTATCTTTTGAACCTGTAGAGGGCGAGATATACAAGGTACGTGTAGCCCGCTTGGTGGATTTCGGTGCTTTTGTAGAGTTTGTCCCAGGCAAGGACTCTCTCCTACACGTTTCAGAAATCGCATGGGAACGCGTAGAGAACCCTGCCGATGTACTCAAGGAAGGGGATATAATAGAGGTAAAATACCTCGGTATAGACCCTAAGACCAAGAAGACCCGTGTCTCTCGCAAGGCACTCCTTCCACGTCCTGAAAACCTTGAAAAACGTGAAAGACCTCATGACAAGGAAAAATCTCGCGATAAAGAAAAATCTTCCGACAAGGAAAGAAAGGACAAACCCCACTTCAAAAAAGACAAAAAATAGCCTTTTAAGTGAATAATTAATAGTGAAAAGTGAAGAATTACCCCGCGTGATTCTTCACTTTTTCATTATTCTAACTACTAACCACTAATAACTAACTACTAATCTAGTATAATTTTTGCACTTACTAATAAAAAATAATTTGTACCTTTGTACTCAAAACTCAAAACTAACACTTATGCCATATATAATTACCGTACTCAATGACAGCCCTCAGGCCTTAGCCTATGTAAAGGAGGCTGAAACCCTTGATTTTGTAAAGGTTACAAAAACCAAGGAAACAAAGAAAAAGACAGCTACCAAAGCAAAGGTAACACCTGCCCCTGCGGAGCCTATTTTTGAGGAAGAAACTCAAGAGCAATACGAAATGATAATGGCACTTTCTAAAGAAACGAATAGAGCCATTGCTCATAAAATAAACAAAATAAAAAACTTAAATCTTCCTCTTTAAGAGCTAATAAAAATGATCGTCATAGCAGATAGTAATATTTTCTATAGTGCGCTAATAGCTCCTAATGGCGAAATAGCAACCATTTTAAAAGATAGAAATATGCAGTTCATAGCTCCCGATTTCATAATAGAGGAGGTAAAGGAACATTTGGATGTTATAAAAGCAGGTCGGAGAAAAGATAAAGCAGAAAAGAAAATATTAGCCGAGCTAAAACAGCTGTTAGAAAAAATCACAATAATTCCTTTAGATGAAATTACTAAAAAGAATCTACAAGATGCCTTTGAAATTGTAAAAGATGTAGATAAAGATGATTATGCCTTTGTTGCTGTACATTTGCAATTTAAGCACAAAATTTGGTCAAGAGATGAAGCACTTATAAAGGGTCTCACGGAAAAAGGTTACGGACATTTCTTTATTTCTACCGATGAAGTAAGAAAACACCTTTACAAAAAGAGATGTTAAAAATCAGTCTTGTTAGAAATTATCTTAGCCAGCGTTAGGGTAGAGACGCAATTTATTGCGTCTTAAAGGATTAGAGTTTTTCACTTTTCATTCTTCACTTTTCACTTTAAAAGTTCCCTTACTTCCCTTACTGTTTCTTCAGTAAATAGGGCTTCCAAGTTTTTCCAAATACTATGATAGCCATAGGGGCCTTGGAGCATTTCCTTTTTAGCTGCGGCGATACTCCAGCCGTGGTAGATAATACGGTACATAGCAACCATAATCCCCGTGCGATCAGCACCATGGTAGCAATGGATAAGTACCGCCCCTTGTTGTTGTGCCTTACGAATACGTTGGAGCACTTGGGCGATATCCTTGGGGGTGATACGCCAAGTAAGTAATGGGTGGTTAATAAGGGTAATCCCATCGGTGGGGAGGAATACCTTTCTGTCCTTGGAACGAGTGAAATATCGCAGGTTGATAATGGTCTTGATAGGTGTACGCTTAATGACTTCCTTGTCAGCCTTAACCAACTGTTCGCTGCGATACAGCAAACTATCCACTTGATATAGATTTGCCTGAGAATGCACGACAGTAGCAGGGGTCTGCCCCCATAAGGGTAATAAAGGTAAAAAAAGTAATAGGAATGTTCTCAAAGGTTAGTTTTTATAGAATGTAATTCTGTTTCAGAAGATTGCTTCCTTGATTTTTTCTTGTATTTCTAACAAATAAGTGCGTTTGATTGTACCTACTTTTCGTATGATATCTCTATTAGTACTTAGTTCTAATATATGACACTTTACATAACTCTGTTTGTCAAAGGAATAGGAAACCATTTCAGGAGTTAATGTGTAAGCATATTCTGGATTCTGTTTTTTAGAAGAAATAAGCACTACATACAAATAGCCTTCTAATTCTTGAAGCTCATCATTAGAAACAATAATAGCAAAATGAGGCTTAAATCCTACATCAGGGAAATGAAAATTAATCTCAATGATATCACCTTGTCTGTATTTCATCATCTAAATTTTTAATTAGAATAGGAGTAATCATTCGTTTGGAATTGCTCAATAGGAGTTCTCTTTCCTCAAAATAGTCTGTCAGTAAGTCCTTGTAGGTTAAGGCATTGTCTATAAACAACAAGGCTTCTCTCTGTATCTCTTGAGAGACTTCTTCCTCTAAGGTAATCTTCTGTAATACCTTTAGCAAAGGTTCTAACTTACTCAAAAGGTGATAATTGATCTCTTTTTCAGTAAAAGGAAGTTTCCAAAAATGAGCAATACTTTGGCTGAGATTATCGTTGGCAAGGCGAAGTACAGAGAGGGCATACTCCTCATATTCAGTGTCCTTATACTCGTATATAGAGAAAGAGTTAATCACACCAAAAGAGGGGTACAAACTGTTTTGTAGGGCTGTAGCTGTCATAGTATCTATTTTCCTGCAAAAGTACGAATTAATTTGCTAATTGACAAATTAGCAAAATTGCTAATTAATTCGTATTTTTGCACGCAGATAAACAAACATCATTATGACTAAGAACGTACGGGTGCGCTTTGCACCCAGTCCTACAGGACCGTTACATATAGGAGGGCTACGTACTGCCCTCTTTAACTATTTATTTGCTAAAAAACATGGTGGGGATTTCCTCTTGCGCATTGAGGATACTGACCAAGTGCGTTATGTAGAGGGGGCGGAAGCCTATATCATGGAAGCCCTTCAGTGGTGCGGCATCACCTATGACGAAGGCGTGGGCAAGGAGGGTGGCCCTCATGCCCCTTATCGCCAGAGCGAACGCAAGGCAATATATGCCGAGTATGCCCAGCTGCTTTTGGACAAGGGTGAGGCGTACTATGCCTTTGATACAGCGGAAGAATTGGATGCGCAGCGCAAAGACTATGAAGCACGCGGGGAGACCTTTATCTACAATTGGCATAACCGCGAAAAGCTCAATAACTCCTTTTCTCTTTCCCCCGAAGAAGTGAAAAAACGTATAGCAGAAGGCATGCCTTATGTAGTACGCTTTAAGATGCCACAGGAAACCCTTACCCTGCATGACCTGATTCGTGGAGAGGTAGTGGTGGATACCAAGCTCTTGGACGACAAGGTGCTCTTCAAGTCCGATGGTATGCCTACTTATCACTTGGCCAATATCGTAGATGATCACCTTATGGAGATTACCCATGTGATCCGTGGGGAGGAGTGGCTACCTTCCATGGCGCTGCATGTGCTTATGTATAGGGCTTTTGGCTGGCAGGCTCCTCAGTTTGCCCATTTGCCATTGATCCTTAAGCCTGCGGGTATGGGCAATGGCAAGCTCAGCAAGCGTGACGGTGACAAGATGGGCTTCCCTGTATTCCCTTTGGAATGGGTGGATCCTATAACCAAAAATATCTCTAAGGGCTACCGAGAAGGCGGCTACTTGCCTGAAGCCTTGGTGAACTTCCTCGCGCTATTGGGCTGGAACCCAGGGGTAGAGCAAGAACTCTTCTCAGTAGAGGAGCTGATTGCGCTCTTTGACTTAGAAAAGGTCAATAAGGCGGGTGCTCACTTTGATATAGAAAAAATCAAGTGGTTCAATCACCAATATTTGCAAAAAATACCTGTAGCTACCCTTGTGGAGGATTTCGCTCCTATAGTGGCTGAAAAAGGTGTTAAAATATCCAAGGACAAACTCACTGAGATAGTTTCTCTTATCCGCGAACGAGCCACATTCCTAACTGACCTTTGGGACTTGGCACATTTCTTCTTTGAAGCGCCTACTCAGTACGACGCCAAAGCGCTTAAAAAACAGTGGAAAGACAACTCAGCCGAGATAGTAACTCAGCTAATCACTGTAATAGAAAACCTAACCGACCTTACTGCTCATCATATAGAGGCACAGATCAAGGATTTCATTGGCCAACAGAACTTAGGTCTTGGCCAAGTGATGCCACTCATTCGCCTTGCCTTGGTAGGGGAGATGAAGGGGCCTGATGTGTTTTCTATCATCGCTATCTTAGGGCGTGAAGAGACCGCACGTCGCTTGTTACATTTGGCACAATACCCTAAAGCATAGTATGTTATGAAAAAATACCTTATCGTAGGTCTGGGAAATATAGGAGAGGAATACCGCTATACCCGCCATAACATTGGTTTTTTAGCGGTAGAGCATTTGGCCGAGCAAAAGCAGGTAGAATTTACCACGGTACGCTTGGGTGATATGGCTACTTTCTCTCACAAAGGGCGTACCTTTATCCTCTTGAAGCCTTCTACCTTTATGAATCTAAGTGGAAAGGCAATTAAGTATTGGTTGGATAAGGAAAAAGTGCCTATAGAAAACCTCTTGGTGATTGCCGATGACCTGAATTTGCCTTTTGGGAGTATCCGAATCAAGAAAAAAGGTTCCGATGGGGGACATAATGGCTTTAAAAATATCCAAGAGGAACTCCAAACGACCTCTTACGCTCGCTTGCGCTTTGGTATCAGTGCCAACTATGCCAAGGGTGCCCAAATAGACTATGTCTTAGGCCGCTGGAGCGAGGAAGAAGTGGCCTTGCTCCCTGAGCGATTGGAGAAAATAAGTGAGGCGATCCTCTCTTTTGGTTTAGCGGGCGCCGATACTACCATGAATTTGTATAACAATAAGTAAAAAGTCTATGGCCAATGTTCAAATCTATAATGCGTCGGCAGGTAGTGGGAAGACCTTTACTTTGGTAAAGTCTTTTCTACAGCTTATTTTGGCGACCAAGAACGTGGAGGCTTACAAAACGCTCTTGGCAATTACCTTTACCAACAAGGCGGTCAACGAGATGAAGGAGCGGGTCATAGGCCAGTTGCTCCTTTTCGCCACGCCCGATAGTCAGGTGAAACAAGGCGAGAAAAAGGCGTCCGATGATGCGATGTTTCTCCAGTTGGCCGAGCAGTTACACCTTACACACAAGGAGTTACAAGAGCGCTCGCAGAAAGTGCTTAAGCATATATTGCATAACTATGCAGGCTTTACCATAACAACTATTGATGGGTTCAACCAGCGACTGATACGCTCCTTTGCCTTTGATCTAAAGCTCAATCCTAACTTTGAGGTGTTTTTGGAGACCGATGACCTGCTGCGTTTGGCCATAGAGAACTTGTTCAAGAAAACCAATGAAGACCAGCTACTAACCAAGCTCCTCTTGGAGTTTTCCCGCGATAAGATAGAAGAGGACAAGGATTGGGATATTGAGGCTGAACTCTTTGAAATTTCTAAACTACTGACCAATGAGAATCATTATGCCTATATACGAGAGTTAGAAGGAAAGCAACTAACAGATTTTCAACTTCTTAAAGACGACCTAAAGCAACAACGTAAGGACTTATATACAGCTGTGGGAGCCGCCGTAAAGGATTTCTTTACCTTTACCCAAAAGGAGGCACTCACCTCTGCTCACTTCACGCGGGGTTCTTTGTACAATTTCTTTGAGAAAATCAGAAATACAGGAATGGCTGCCGTAGATAAAGCAGCTTTTACTCGCAATTGGTTTGTAGATGTGGACAATAAACCGCTGTACCCCAAGACACTCCTTAAGAGTGAGCCTGCCATGGCACAATTATTGGACGAGAAACAGGCGTGGATAGCCGATTTGCTTCATTCTATAGAGAAAAGCTATTGGTGGGAACAGTTTTACAGACATTTGATAAAGAATGTTACCCTCTTGGCGGTGCTAAAGAGCTTGCAAGAGGAGATTGTGGCTATTAAGGAAGAGGAGAATATATTGCCAATTTCTGAGTTTAATAGCATTATTCACCAAACGATTATGGAGGAACCTTCGCCCTTTATCTACGAGAAAATAGGCACTCGCTACCAGCATTATTTTATTGACGAATTTCAGGATACTTCCACTTTGCAATGGGAGAATATGTTGCCCTTAATCGCTGATGCGGTACATAGTGAGAACCTCAGCAAGCAACAAGGGTCTTTGCTTATAGTGGGTGATGCCAAGCAATCCATTTACCGCTGGCGGGGAGGTAGGGCAGAACAGTTTATGGAGTTGTATAACAAGGAAAAAATTCCCTTCCACATAGAACAACAAGTAGAGAACCTCGCTTATAACTTCCGTAGCCGTAGGGGGGTGATTGACTTCAATAATGATTTCTTTCTCTTTGTAGCTGGACACCCTTTGCTATTTAACAATAGTGGAAAGTATAGGTACGATGAACTATATCGCAATGCTAAGCAAAATATTCCCGATAAAGAAAAGGAAAAAGGCTTTGTAAGTATAGAATTTGTACAAGCAAAAGATAATGAAGTTCAGCAAATCTCCGATGAGGAAGCTATAGATGATGAAAATGTACTAAAAGACGAAGATATTTATATAGAAACTATCGAAGGGTATATAGAAGAGGCTAAAAATAACGGTTATTTGGACAAAGATATTTGTATACTCTCTCGCAGGAACGCAGACTGTATTGAAATAGCTGAAAAATTGTCTGAAAAGGGGTATAATGTGATTTCCTCAGAGGCCTTATTGCTTAAAAATATACCTGAAATACAATTTCTCATACATCTAATCTCCATTTCGCTCTATCAAAATAATGAAAAGGAGAAGATAGAATTACTCTTTTCTTATACCAAGGTCAAGCATATTACCGAGATACATGATTTTATGAGCCAATATGCCCATAAGCCTGTGGATACATTCTTCGCAGCTATGGGATTCTCTTTATCGCACTTCCATTTGTATTCTTTTTATGAAGGCATAGGCTATGCGATAAAGGTATTTGGTTTAGCCAAGCCTTCCGATGCGTATTTAGCACAATTCCTCAATGTCATATACGAATATAAGAGCGTACGCGGAGGCAACATTACTGATTTCCTTACTTACTGGGAAGAAAAGAAGGATAAGTTGGCCATAAGTGCTCCCGAAGGGGTCAATGCGATTTCTATCATGACCATTCATAAGAGTAAAGGCTTAGAATTTCCTGTGGTCATCTATACAAAAGTCAATGACAAGTTGCGTTCGGCTAAAGACACATTGTGGATACGTGTCCCTAAAGAACAATATCATGGCTTCGAACATCTGTTGATAGATGATTATAGTGGTCTGGAAAAGATAGACGCCGATATTGTACTCCAGCAGAGCCAAATGGAGCTTTTGGATACCATCAATACCATGTATGTGGCCATGACACGCCCCAAAGACTTGCTTTATATACTCTGCGATCCTCCCAAAGGAGAGAAAGAGGATAAAATCAGTACCTTGTCCGAGATTGTAAAGATTTATTTGGAGGAAAAAAGGCTATGGAATGAAGGGCAATCGCGTTATACTTTTGGAAACTTAGCTCCTATCAAGGAACAACCTCTTAAAGCGGCGGATTATATCCCATTCAAACAAAGAGCGGTATTGGCACCTTCTTATACCATTGTAACCCGTGCAGGGTCTATGTGGAATACCCATAGGGAGGATGCTATAGCACGAGGGACACTCCTACATGAGCTATTGGGGCAGCTTACCACACAGGCCGATATACCCCAAGTGTTACAACAGTTCTTTACAGAGGGGCGTATCACTGAGCAGCAACGCCCAATCCTTGAGCAGCAACTACAGCAGCTTACCTCACACCCTTTGCTAAAAGATTATTATACAGGGGGATATGTGGTTTATAACGAACGTGAATGGTTAGATGTCTCAGGAGAGTACCTCCGCCCTGACCGTGTAGTCTATGACTCTAAAGGGGGGACGGCTGTAATTATTGATTACAAGACAGGGGACGATCACCCTCAGTACGAAACCCAACTCAAGCGCTATGCCCAAACCCTTGAGCAAACAGGCTGGAAGGTAACACAATCATTCTTAGTGTTTATCAATCAGCAGATTACGGTGAAGAAATTATTACATAAAAATCCGTAAAATCCGTGGGAGCTTTTTTTATAGTCAATCAGAAATGGTTCACGAAAAATTAGCATGGGCAGGTGTAGGGGCTAATGGTAATTAGCCCTTGAAACCCCTCCGCTGGCGCGAGCTTTTAGCTCGTGCCTACAATAAAAGAGAGCTTTTAGCTCTTATAGTCAAACAGAAATGGTTTACGAAAAATTAGCATGAGCAGGTGTAGGGGCTAATGGCAATTAGCCCTTGAAAGAGAACTCCGCTGGTGTGAGCTTTTAGCTCGTGCCCACAATAAAAGAGAACTTTTAATGCGAATCAATAGTTAAAAATATCTGTATAAT
>NZ_ALNN01000044.1:0-20131 GCF_000293175.1 Capnocytophaga sp. CM59 | reverse complement strand
GGGGGGGGGGAGGAGTATTATAGAAAAATATACCAAAGAAGCTGATAAATACATAGAGAGTGTATGGCAGGAGTATCCCGATAGCTTCTTTCACTATCCTGAGACACGCTATACCATTGCCAAAGTAGCTCAGGCGTATCTCAATCACAATGAACAGGAGGCTATTCGGGTAGCGGAAGCAGCTCTGGAACGAAATCTTAGGGCTAAGCCGCTCTATGTGTTTGACGAATATTTCCAGACGCCTGACATCTTGGTCTCCAAGTTGTGCAATGCGCTGATATGGATGGGGAAGATTGATTTTGCGATAGAGATCTACTCTACCTATTCGCAAGAGTTGTTCTTGAGCAAGGATCCTGTGGAGCAACAATCGCAAACCTTTGTCTATGAGCGCGATACCAACTTTGCGGCACAAACAGTGGATATACTTCGCCTGTTTGACCCTAATATACCTGTTTTGGAGTCCAAACGGCAACCACACTGGAAGACAAAGCGTTATGAGCAGGTACAGCAATTTCTCATTGCCCTAAAGGCTTGTCCGCGTACCAAGCTCACCCAAAAGCGTATCCTCAAGGAACACCTCCGTGCGTTGGCAAAAGAACTGAACTATGGCGTAGTAGAAGAACTCATCAAAGTAGTGACTAGTGACTAACGACGAGTGACTAGTCACTCGTCGTTAGTCACTGGTCACTATCTTGTCACTATTTCTGCGGTAAGGCCTGCGCGGGTGAGGCGGCTACAGCGGGGCAGGAGGTCTTCGTAGGAACCCTCTTTTACGGGGCATTTGCCTGAGAAGTGCACTAGGGCGGCACACTGTTCTGCCTGTTCGTAAGTGTGATCACATACCTCCATAAGCAGTTCTATGACGTAGTCAAAGGTATTGTAATCATCGTTGTAGAGCATGATTTGGTAGAGGTCGGCATACTCTGTGAGAAGGTCTTCGTCGTATGCCTCATTGGGTAGGGGTTGGGTCTGTGGCATAGGTATCGTTTTGGGTTAGGGTTGTTTGATAGGATTTTTCTTCTTGTTTTTCTTTTTCTGATCTCCCGCACGGAAGAAAGCACGCTTGGCGGCGCGTTCTTCGGCTTTTTTCTTGGAGGTATCATGCGCTTTGGCATAGACTTTTTCGTTGATCATCACCTTGGCTTGGAAGTGCTTGGTGTTGCCCTGATAGGTGGTGTCTTCTTCGGAAACGAAAGCGATGGTCTTGTGGTACTTCTGTGCCCACTCTACCATTAGGGATTTGTAGCTGATAACCTTGTGCTCCAAGTCTCTCATGCTTAAGTTGTTATCTATCAGGATACGATGTATGAACTCGGTGGCCTTACCATAGCCCAAGTCCAAGTAAATTGCCCCTACGAGGGCTTCCAATAGATTCCCCGTGATGTTGCCGCTAAGCAGTACGGTCTTCTTATCGGTCAGTAGGTAGTCCCTCAGGCGTAGCTGTTCGCCTATTTGGTTGAGGTTCTCTCGCCTTACCATACGGGTACGCATCTTGGTCAGATCCCCTTCGTTCTTGTCGGGGGCCTGTAGGAAGACAAAGTGAGCGATGACCGCACCGAGTATGGCATCGCCAAGGAACTCCAAGCGTTCGTAGCTCACATGGGGCGCAGTCCCCTCACAGCGAGCCGTACCAAGGGTAAAAGCCTCCTGGTAGTAATGGATCTCCTTAGGGCGGAAGCCTAAGAGATTCTCCATTTTAGCAAAAAATATCCCGTCTTTTTTTTGAAAACGGGATATTATTTTTTTTAAGAATAGCATCTAATCCAATTTTTTGAACAATACACAAGCATTATGTCCTCCAAAACCAAAGGTGTTACTCATGGCAACCTTTACCTCACGTTTTTGTGGTTGGTTAAAGGTGAAGTTGAGTTTTTGGTCTATGTTCTCATCAGGGTTTTCAAAGTTGATGGTTGGAGGGACTACTTGGTGTGTGATAGCCAGTACAGAAGCGATGGCCTCTATAGCTCCAGCGGCACCGAGTAGGTGGCCTGTCATGGACTTGGTAGAGTTAAGATTGAGCTTATAGGCATGTTCGCCAAAGACCTCTTTAACGGCCTTCGTCTCAGCTATATCACCTAGTGGAGTGGAAGTACCATGTAGATTGATGGCATCTACGTCCTCTGGGGCGAGATGAGCATCGGCCAAACAGTTCTTCATCACTGCTTTTGCTCCTAGTCCTTCTGGGTGAGGAGCTGTTAGGTGATAGGCATCGGCAGAGAGACCGCCTCCTGCTAGCTCACAGTATATTTTGGCACCACGTGCCTTGGCGTGTTCGTATTCTTCCAAGATGAGCGCTCCTGCACCCTCTCCCAGTACGAACCCATCGCGGGTTACATCGTAAGGGCGAGAAGCACGCTTGTAGTCGTCGTTACGGGTGGAAAGGGCATGCAAAGCATTGAACCCTCCGATACCAGCTTCGTTGACTGCGGCTTCGGAGCCTCCTGTGACCATTACATCGGCATAGCCTAGGCGGATATAGTTCAGCGCATCGATCAGCGCATTGGCCGAAGAGGCACAAGCCGATACGGTGGTGAAGTTAGGCCCGCGCAAGCCATAGCGAATGGAGATCATACCAGGGGCAATGTCGGCAATCATCTTAGGGATAAAGAAAGGGTTGAAGCGGGGTGTACCATCGCCACGACCAAAGGCAAGTACCTCGTCTTGGAAGGTCATCAGTCCCCCGATACCAGCACCCCATATAACTCCGATGCGGTCTTTGTCCTCGTGTTCTAAATCAAGGCCAGCGTCCTTAATTGCTTCATCGGAAGCCACTACGGCAAATTGGGTAAAGCGGTCCATCTTGCGTACCTCTTTCTTGTCTATAAACTCGTTGGGGTCAAAGCCCTTTACCTCACAGGCGAATTGGGTCTTGAACTTGGAAGCGTCAAAGTGCGTAATGAGGTTCGCTCCACTCTCCCCACGAAGGAGTGCGTCCCAATAGGCGTCCAAGGTGTTTCCTATAGGAGTGATGGCGCCTAATCCTGTTACAACTACACGTCTGGTTTGCATAATTAATAGAGGTTTTAAATTAAAATGGTATTACCTACAATATACCAAACGGGGAGTTTTCCTCCCCGTAGAGCATTTCAAGTGAGTATATGCTATTTTTTGTTTTCTTCTATGTACTTAATAGCTTGTCCCACTGTTGAGATGTTTTCTGCCTGATCATCAGGGATTTGAATGTCAAATTCTTTTTCAAATTCCATGATCAACTCTACAGTGTCCAAGGAATCTGCTCCTAGATCATTGGTGAAGCTAGCCTCTGCTACTACTTCTGTTTCATCTACTCCGAGCTTATCCACAATAATAGCTTTTACTCTTGATGCAATGTCTGACATAACTTAAAAATTTTAATTTAACTCGTTGCAAAAGTAAGAAAGTTTTTTTGATTAGCAGTCATATGTTGAAAAAAAAAGCGTGGTTTTTCGCAAATTAGCTGTATATCAATGTTTTAACTCTCTTAAAATATCTTTTTGAGGGGTTAAAATGGGTGTCAAGGAGGAGAATCGTCTTTAAGAAATTCTCTTAAATTCTCAGCAAGGCTGCTTTTTCTGCGCTTTATGGTATGAAAAGTGAAAAAAAATTTATACTTTTGCCCAATATTTATGCCTTATGAGAACTATTTTTTCATGTCTATGCTTGCTACAGGCAGCCGTAGGTTTTTCCCAAAACTTTACACTCACTGGTCGGGTAAGTAGCCCCTATGAGGGTAAGATATACTTGTGGTATGGCGACAAGGTAGATAGTACCGAGGTCTCCAACAAGGAGTTTTATTTCTCAGGACAAGTGCCCTATCCTACCAAAGCCTCTCTTTCGGTGAGTCCTAAGTTCAAGAATACAGGCTTTTTTGTCTTGGAAGCGGGCGATCTCTCTGCTGATATTGCCATAGAAAACCGCCATCAGGTGTATCTTAAAGGGCTTAACGGTAGCCCCTCGCTCAATGAGGTCAAGGATATTCTGATCTTCAGGCATAAGAATGCTTCGCTTTCCAACCTGGCTGATCTGCTAACGCCTCGCTTGGAGAAGCTCATCAAGCGCGAACCTAAGAGCCAGTTTGCTGGTATCCTCTTGTCCGACCTGATGACTGACCGCATACTCCCCTACCGCTATGCTCAAAGGCTCTATGACCTTTTGGACAAACGCACGCAGGACAAGGAAGATATCCAAAAAATAGAACAGATGCTTAGTGCCATGAGCCGAACCCAAGTAGGTAGCCAGCTGCCTGATATGGAGTTTGATACCGAAAAAGGGCGTGAGAAGCTCTCGGCGGCTAAGAAGAAACTCACCTTGGTGCTCTTTACTGCCTCGGATTGTATTGCTTGTGTGGAGGTCACCCGCCAGTTTGCCGAGCTTTACAAGAAATACCACAGTTCGCATGGCTTTACCATCTATGCGGTTTATCTAGATCATGAGCGCAACACTTGGCTTGATCATATCCATCGCGAAGGCTATCGCTTCACTACTCTTATCGCTCCTAAGAAATTCAAGGACGAAACTTTACAATCCTTAGGCATCATAGATGTACCGTCCAACTTCCTCATTGACGAAAATGGCAAGATCCTCGCGGTAAACATTACCCCTAAGGGCGTACATCGTGGCCTTGACCCCGAAGCGGCTGCCTATGTCCCCGTTCCAAAAAAAGTAAAAGGTAAAAAAGTGAAAAAACTTAAATAGTGACTAGTGACCAATGACGAGTGACCAGTGACTAACAACTAAAAACTAACAACTAACGAATGTATATAGAATATATCGGTTATTTTGCCTCGGTATGTATTGTACTGAGCTTTATCATGAAGAAGGTACAGCATATTCGCCTAATCAACTTGATAGGTTGTTTATGCTTTGTTATCTATGGTCTGCTCTACGAACCTAAACTATGGCCTATTATTATTCCTAATGCCCTTATCTGCTTTGTACAAATATACTACCTTAGTAAAAGTAAAAAGTAAAAGGTAAAAAGTAAAAGCCCATACGCTGGCGCGAGTCACATACTTGCTTCCAAGTATTCAGCAACTTTAGCTCGTGCCTAACTATTATTAGAGCTTGTAGCTCGTCCCTTTCATGTGGCGTGCTACAAGCTTTTCATTTTTCACTTTTCGTTTTTCGTTTCTAACTCTTCCCAAAAATCAAAGTAGTTAAACCACTGCAAGGGGTATCGCTGTAGCATCTGTTCCATGCTTTGTGTAAAGGCGCTTAGCAGGCCTTGAGCATCTCTGTGAGCAGTCTGTGCGACACGAGCGTAGAGGTGATAGTGTAGGTTGCGCTCCTTCATCACATAGACGAAGATAACGGGTACCCCCAAGCGGGAGGCAATATGAAAAGGACCCGCAGGAAAGCGCGCCATTTGTCCCAAGAGCGGAGCGGTGAGGTACTTATTGCCCTCAAAATAGCGATCGCCTGTAAGGCAGATAATCCCATGGTGTTGCAAGGCTTCATTGATCTCAAAGATATGAGAGAGGTCGTCCTTGATATAAATGTACTTAGGCGGGGGAGCCGAAGAAATCTCCTGCAAATAGTCCCTAATGGCGGTACGCTCCAGATCTACCGTAACGGTGTGTATCTGGCAATCCTCATCTATCTCCCTGAAGAATGGTTCGGCCATCTCAAAGTTACCAATATGAGCGGAAATAAGTACCCCTCCCTTGTGCGCTCTAAGTAATGCTTGCAAGTGCTCCACGCCATCGAAGTCGTAGGTGAAGCGATCGCGCAACTGAGCCGATACCGCTACCTTGTCAATAATCGTCTGTCCGAAGACAAAGTAATTGCGGTAGAGGCTTACCCAAGTCTTTGCCCACGAATACCCCAAGCGTTGGCGGAAATAATAACGCAACACACGGTTGGAACGCCTTTCGAAGAGGAAGTAATAAAAAGCCACAAAGACAAGCAACCCATAAGCCCAGCGGACACCTAAGTGCTTGATGAGCAGCACAAATATCTTGTACCCCCATACACTTCCCTTGGACTTACCCTGCCATTGGGTCTTGGCCTTTTTATCTTGCATTGATTTTTTCCTCTAAGGTCGTATAAAAATCATTGAAGCTGACAATGGGTTTGAAATCCGCCTCCACGAGTTTTACCCCGAAGGTCTCCTGAATGACCACTACCAAGTCCACATAGTCAAGGCTATCCAAGCCTAAGGACTCGCGAAAATTGGCTTCTGGAGCAATAACCGAGCGATCTACTTCAAACTCTTCTACCAAGATATCATTGATGGTAGCTATAATTTCATCTCTTTTCATAAGTTCTAGTTCTTGGGTGCAAAAATAGGAAAAAAAATTGAATTTTGAATTTTGAGTTTCGAGTTGCTAATAGCTAACCACTGATTCTATGGGGGCAATTTGTCTTTTAATCCTCCTGCTGACCACTGATTACTGACTAATGACCACTGTAACCTATTGACAATCAGCTAAAATGAAAAATAATTGAAATTTTTTTGAAAAAAGTATTGTTAGTTTGAAAAAATGTTGTACCTTTGCACCGCAAAACAAAACAATGGTCTGGTAGTTCAGCTGGTTAGAATACATGCCTGTCACGCATGGGGTCGCGGGTTCGAGTCCCGTCCAGACCGCTAAAAATTTAGTTGTGTTGTTTTGTGTAATATTTGGTTTTACACAGGTTTATTTAAACCAATGAAAGGCTTTCCTATGGAAGGCTTTTTTTATTTAATGACTAATGACAAGTTAATGACTAATGACAAGTGACTAATCCATTCTATTAGTCACTTGTCATTAGTCATTATTTTTTACTTAATCTTAGTGCATTAGTAATTACACTGACGGAGCTAAAGCTCATAGCTAAGGCACCGAGCATGGGTGAGAGCAGTATGCCAAAGAAAGGATACAATACCCCTGCGGCAATGGGAATGCCTACCGTGTTGTACACCAAGGCAAAAAACAAATTCTCCCGTATATTCTTCACTACGGCCTCACTGAGGGTACGCATCTTGACGATTCCGCCCAAGTCTCCTTTGACCAAGGTAATCTGTGCACTCTCTATGGCTATATCTGTACCTGTACCCATGGCTATTCCCACATGAGCTTGCGCTAAGGCGGGCGCATCATTGATACCATCTCCTGCCATGGCCACAATCTTTCCTTGTTGCTGCAGGTGCTGTACTTCCTTTTGCTTATCTTCGGGAAGCATGCCCGCCTTGTAGTGGGTAAGACCCAGTTGCTGGGCTACTGCCTGAGCGGTAATAGGATTATCACCGGTGAGCATAACCACGGTAATTCCCTGCTCTTGTAAGGCCTTGACAGCTTGAGCGGCAGTATCTTTGACCTTATCGGCTATAGCTACGGCGGCAATCACTTCTTTTTCTATAGCCAGAAAAGAAAGTGTTTGCCCTTGACGCTGTGCTTCTGTTACTTGGCTGAGCTGCCCCTCAGTAAGAGTAGCTCCGATCTCCTGCATGAGTCGGTCATTGCCAAAATAATAATGTTTGCCCTCATAGGTTGCCTCTACCCCACGTCCTGCTAAGGCCTTGAAATCGGTCATAGCAAGGGGAATTATTCCATGTTCGGCTGCATAAGTATTAGTTGCCTTGGCCAAAGGGTGTTCGCTGGATTTATTCACTCCATAGAGAATTGGCCATAGGGTTTGCTCGTTATATCCTGCCCAAGGGATAAGCACCCTTACACTGGGCTTGCCTTCAGTAAGAGTACCTGTCTTATCTACAATCAAGGTATCCACTTGCTTCATACGCTCTAAGGCCTCCGCATTCTTGATGAGAATTCCCTGCCGTGCCCCTTTGGTAACCCCTACCATGACTGATACAGGGGTAGCTAAGCCCAAGGCACAAGGACAAGCGATGATAAGCACTGCAATGGCATTGACCAAAGCATATTCGTAGGCGTGTTCTTTAGCAAAAACTGCCCAGATGATAAAGGTCAAGACAGATACAGCTACCACAATAGGAACAAAGTAAGCGGCAATACGGTCGGCCAACTTTTGGATAGGGGCACGGCTAGTGGTAGCCTGCTGTACCATGGCAACAATCTGGGAAAGCAGCGTATCGCTACCCACCTTCTCGGCTTGCATGACAAAGGCCTGAGCGCCATTGATAGTTCCTGCCGATACGGTGTCGCCCGTTTGCTTTTCCACCGGTAGCGGTTCTCCTGTAATCATACTCTCGTCTATCGTAGCCATCCCTGTGGTGATACGGCCATCTACAGGGATTTTAGCCCCAGGTCTTACCCTGAGTAGGTCGCCCTTGACAACCTGCTCTACAGGCACTTCCTTTTCCTCTTCTCCTATGAGCTTTATAGCGGTATTAGGTGCTAACTGGAGCAGCATACGCACCGCCTCTTGGGTACGTCCGTGAGCATTGGCCTCCAAGAGTTGGCCTAAGATAACCAAAGTAAGAATCACCGTGGTAGCTTCAAAATAGAGGGGCACCGAACCATGTTCCTTGAACTGCTCTGGCAGGCTATCAGGCAGGCAGAGCGCTACTACGCTAAAGCCCCAAGCTGCTGCTGCACCAATACCAATAAGGGTAAACATGTTGAACCGCAGCGTTTTTATACTCACCCATGCGCGGACAAAGTACGTCCATCCATAGTAGAAAACCACAGGTAGTGATAGGGCAAACTGTACCCAGTTCCAATAAGTAACGGGCATCAGCCTATACATAGGGTTGCCATGCCACATACCCCCCATAGCAATGATAAAAATAGGCAAGGTAAAAGCCACTGCTCCCCAAAACTGACGGCGTAGCTCCTGGCGCTTCTGCTGTTCTTGCCCGCCTCCTTTGAGGCTCTCAGTGGAGACCTGCTCCACTAAGTCCATTCCACAAACAGGACAATGGCCAGGATGGTCGTAGGTCTTGTTCCCCTCACAGCGCATCGGGCAGTAATACACCCCTGTCCCGTTGTGGGTAGAGGCTTGAGGCTTAGGCGCAGATGTAGCCTCCTCCAAGGAGGTTACCAAGGTGTAATGAGTACCCTCCAAGGCGGTTTTAAGCGTTTCAAAAGGCACATGTTGGCTCATCTCCACTACAGCGGTTTTCTCCTTAGCATTGGCCACGACCTTGCTGACACCCTCTATAGCCTCCAGACTCTTTTTGACGGTCATCTCGCAGCCGCTACAACTCATGCCCTTTACATAATAGGTGTGTGTCATCTTGTCAGTTTTTTTCAATAGTGTAATCAGTACCTTCTAAGGCCTTTTGGAGTGCTGGCAAAGACACTTCTTCTTTGGATTCTACAAAGGCCTTTTGTGCGTTAAAATCTACTTTAACGGCAGTAACGCCTGCTACTTTAGACAATCTTTCTTCTACGGTAGTTGCACACCCAGTGCAGCCCATTCCTTTGATAGTATATGTTTTCATGAGATTATTTATTTATACGCTTTCCTCCCTCAAATACTGTGCCAAAGGGGAAATACTAACAGAATGACATAGAATAATGGTTAATGATTAATGGTTAATGAGTTAGGGAATTAATCATTGATCATTATTGGCATTAATCATTATTTTTTGTATTTTTGCGTTTTCGTATTTGAAGGGAAAATTGAAATAAGAGCGAATCGAAATAGGGCGAATCGAAATAGGGCGAATCGAAATAGGGCGAATTGCCTCACATACTCTGCTAGCGCAGACTTTGCCCCTACAGCACACCCATGACACATTTACACACACATATATAACGAATGGCCAACACATGTCGTAGGGGCGAATGGCAATTCGCCCACACAAAGAATAATTAAGCAATTTTTACCCTCTCATAAGCAAGGTAAAATTTTAATTGTAACTCATTGATTATCAATCCAAAAATATCGATAAGCAATTTTTGAAAGGAAATAAGCAATTTTTTGCACCTATAACCCCTAACACAATGGAAATAACCAAAGCAAACCGAAAATGGCTCGATGACCTACACCTCTCTCACCCTGTGGTGATTGCTGGCCCTTGTAGTGCCGAGACCGAAGAACAAGTCCTTAAAATCGCCCATGCACTCAAGGATACCGATGTTACTTACTACCGTGCTGGTATTTGGAAACCGCGTACCCGCCCAGGTATGTTCGAGGGCGTAGGTGCCTTGGGTCTCAAATGGCTCGAACGCGTTAAGAAAGAAACAGGCCTGAAAACCGCTACCGAGGTAGCCAACAAAGACCATGTGAGATTGGCCTTGGAGCACGATATTGACTTGCTCTGGATCGGTGCCCGCTCTACCGTGAGCCCCTTTATCGTACAGGAAATTGCCGACGAACTTAAGGGTACCGACAAAGTCATCTTGGTCAAGAACCCTGTAAACCCCGACCTCTCCCTATGGATAGGCGCCATAGAGCGCTTGCTTAGGGCAGATATCAAAAACTTAGGGGTCATTCACCGCGGCTTCTCTACCTATGAGAAGACCCAGTACCGCAATATCCCTGAGTGGCAGTTGGTCATAGAATTGCAAAATAAGTTCCCCGACCTGCCTCTTATCTGTGACCCTTCACATATCACTGGTAATCGCGAACTGATTTTTGATGTGTCACAGACAGCACTAGATCTGAACTTCAACGGACTGATGATCGAGACCCACTGCACCCCCGATGAGGCTTGGAGCGATGCCGCCCAACAGGTTACCCCTGAGCGATTGGTAGATATCATGAACGATTTGCGTATCCGCCAGACTTCCTTCGGCGAGGGCGACTATGCTTCTCAAATCAGTTCCTTGCGCTCTCGTATCGATATATTGGACGACGAACTCTTGGAACTGCTCAAAAAGCGTATGCTCCTCTCCGACGAAATAGGTAAGCTCAAGAAAGCCAACAATGTGGCCATCCTACAGAACACCCGTTGGCATGAAATCCTTGGCAAAATGATTCTTGAGGGGGAAAAATATAACCTTAGTGAGGAATTTGTGATAAAAATCTTCAAGGCAATACACCAAGAATCCATCAACCGACAAGAGAAAATCGTCAAAGGCAAATAATCCATGGCTGTGCACCTCTTCTTTAATTTTTCTTACGATGCTGATTTCCAACTCTTCCTTCCGCATGCCTTTGTGGCTGAACAACGGAATGGTTGCTGGTACCTACTACGAAAGGCTACCGAGGAGGTGCTTAAGAACAGCCCTATAGAACTCTCTGTGGTAGAGAAAGAGGCCTTGGTGCTATCCCATAGCCTTGACCCCCTGCTCTTATTCGAAAAATATACCGATCGGAAACACCCGCTCTCTGAGTGTTATAAGGACAAGACCAAGAAGAAGTATATTCAGCAACAGATAGAGAGCAAGGCCAATGCCCTACTCACCCTGATTGCCCAGCATAAGTTGTGGCTTGTGGTGAACTGCCAAAAGGAGCAGCCACTGGATCGGCAACTGCTTGAGTGCTCGGATAGGGTGCTGGCTCCTCTGCTGGAGTTTGAGAAAACCCCTACAGGCATCACCTACCGCCTTTTCCTCTTGGACAAAGAAAAATCTCTCCCTTCTGAACATGCTATTACACTGCTTAGCCACGAGGGGCCTTGGATTGTCTGGGATAAGACCTTAGTGCAAGTAGCTCCTATCAGGGCGCTGAACCTCAAGCCGTTTTTGGACAAGACGGCTGTTGCTATCCCTGAGAGTACCATACCCGAATACTTCAACAAGTTCCTCAAGGAGATTATCAAAAAGGTTGATATCAGCACTATAGGCTTTGATATGATCCAAAAGCACCACTTGGTCTCTACCCAAATCAGATGGGTGCACGACTTTATGGCCGATACGTACAAGCTCTATTTGTCTTTTGACTACGATGGCGTTGTCTTCCATAGCAATCAAAGCCGAAACCAGCAATCCCACTTGGAGGTCTTGTCCAATGGCGCTATCCAGATCGAACACTACAAGCGCAACCTCGCTGAGGAGGCCGAGCGAAGCCAATGTTTGGAAGCCCTTGGTTTTGCCGAAGAAGGAGGTAACTTCTTCGTGAAAGACCCCTACCCCTTTGCCTCTTATTTCCTCCTGCTTAAGCATAGGGAAACGCTTGAAGCTCAAGGCTTTGTCCTCTCCGACCTTGAGATTAACGGACAGAAAGTCAATACAGCTGCCTTCTCCCTTAGCTTTGGAGAAACCACTGAGGCCAATGATTGGTTTGACCTACATATTACCCTCACCCAAGGAACACATCAAATACATTTCTCACAACTTATCAAGAACCTACGGGAGCACAATCCCCTCTATCCCCTACCCGATGGCACACTGTTTGTCATTCCAAAGGAGTGGTTTGCCAAATACGAGAAAATCAGTAAGTTTGCCCGTGTGGTAGATCATAAAGTACAACTGCCCAAGAGTAACTACACCCTCTTGGAAGAGCTGCCCGAGCTCCGCCCTATGGCTCCCATGGCTGAAGTCCAGTATAGCCCCTCCCCCAATCTCAAAGCTACACTGCGCCCCTACCAAAGGGAAGGCGTCCAATGGCTCCTGCAACATCATTATAATGGTTTAGGCGCCTGCCTTGCTGACGATATGGGGCTGGGTAAGACCCTACAGACCATTGCCCTCTTGGTACACATACATGATAGCTTGCCTGAGAGGGAAAACCCTTTCCCTACCTCTATCTTTGACCTTGGCAAGCCACAAAAGGAAGCCCTCAAGTGCCTTATTATCATGCCTTCCTCCTTGCTATTCAACTGGTATGAGGAAATCAAGCGCTTTGCTCCTCATCTATCTTGTACCCAGTATGTAGGCTTAGACAGGAAGAACAAGGCTCTCCGACTCTCCAACTATGATATTGTGCTCAGTAGCTACCCCATTGTCCTGAGAGACGCTAAATTACTGGAGCGCTATAGCTTTCGCTATATCATTCTGGACGAAAGCCAACGTATCAAAAACAACAATTCCAAGATATTCAAGACCATCAGCACGCTCAAGGCCGAACACAAGATCTCCCTCAGTGGTACCCCTATTGAAAACTCGCTATCTGACCTATGGGCACAGATGCAGTTCATCAACCCCAATATCTTGGGTAGCTATAGCCAATTCAACAAGTATTTCCGCACCGAGATAGAGAAGAAGCACAACCCTATTGCCTTGGAAGAACTCAAAGGTATCATCAGCCCCTTCCTGCTTAGGCGTACCAAGCAGCAAGTACTACAAGACCTACCCGATATGGAGGAACAAATTGCCTATTGCCCCATGAGCGAGACTCAAGAGAAGTGGTATGAACAGGAGAAATCCAAGGTGCGCAACCAGCTATTGCATATTGACACCGAGGCGGATCCTGCTGCTGTGAAGCTCAACACGCTTAATATGCTCACCAAGCTGCGACAGATCAGCAACCATCCTCGCCTGGTAGATCCACAAAGCGAGATCCCTTCAGGCAAATACGAAGAGGTAACCAGCCACTTAGAACAACTATGGCGTGCAGGACAGAAAGCACTTGTTTTTAGCAGTTTTGTTTCCCACTTAGCCATTTATGAAGATTGGTGCCAAAAGGAGAAATTTAAGTACGTTTCGCTCACTGGAGCCACTTCCTTAGAAGGTCGTCAAAGAGCGGTAGAGCAGTTCCAGAACAATCAAGACGTATCCTTTTTCTTTATCTCGCTCAAGGCAGGAGAAGTAGGGCTAAACCTTACCGCAGCCTCGTATGTACTCTTGCTTGACCCTTGGTGGAATCCCTTCTCTGAGCGGCAAGCTATAGGGCGCGCTCACCGTATGGGACAACAGCACAAGGTCAATGTCATTCGTTTTGTCAGCCGTAACACCCTTGAGGAGAAGATCATACACCTCCAGCAGAGCAAAAAAGAACTCTCCGAGCACCTCATAGAAGAAGACAACCTCAAGAACGAGGCTTTAGAACACTTAGAAGAACTCCTGCAATAGTGACTAATGACAAGTGACAAGTGACTAACCACTAAAACAAAAAAATGACCAATGACGAATCGTCATTGGTCATTTAATCGTTTGTCATTTAGATTAAACCTTATTCTTTATGAGCATTACTTCAATAATAGAAATTGCGGTTTTTTCTGGTACAGTAAGCAATTCAGCCAATTGGTTGATCATGTCCTTTTCTTCTTCTTCGAGTACGCCGTCAGAAGTAGCGATATCTACTGCACAAGCGAAAGCAGTCAAGCGAAGATCAGAAGGAAGTGCTGCCACTGATTTCTCTACCAAGCTACCTGGGCCTTCTTTTTTAAGAATGCGGAAGAGCTTGTCAAATAGCTTATCAAAAGCTGCTCCTGAATAGTTATCATAGAGGCTAAGACGGTTCATGTAATTGACAATCTCGTCCCACTCTCCACGACCTACGTTACCATCGGCTCCAGCCATGGCAAGGGCAATCCCTGCGAAGGATTCTTGTTCGTTTAGTTTCACCTCCTCAGTTACAGCCTGGAAGATTTTTCCGAATAAACTCATAAAACTTTATTTTTAAATACTTGGGCAAAGATATAGAAAAAAACCGAATAAACAAATTTTTATTTCACTTTTTTAATGATTAATAGCTAATGAGTTAGAAATTTAATCATTATTGGCATTAATCATTAATCGATTGGTTCTCTCATCAGGGAAGATGACGGTGGGTTGGAAGGTCTTAGCCTCCTCAAAATCCATCAGGGCATAGGAGATGATAATGACGATATCGCCTTTTTGCACCTTGCGAGCTGCAGGGCCGTTGAGGGTAATAGTGCCTGAGTTGCGTTCGCCACGAATGATATATGTGTCAAAACGCTCACCGTTATTGACATTCACAATGGAAACTTTTTCCCCTACAATAAGGTTAGCCGCCTCCAAAAGAGCCTCATCTATAGTGATGCTCCCTATATAATCCAAGTCCGCTCCGGTTACTTTTACGCGGTGGATTTTTGATTTTAATACTTCTATTTTCATAGGACAAAGGTAAAAAATTATTGGATAACTATAGGCTTTTCCCTTCCATTTTTTGTATATTTGCTTTCTGAACCTTCATACTAATCGTTATGAGAAAGTTATTACTTTTATCCCTACTCTTGGTCGGTTGCAAACCACTTCTATTCATTGAAGTTCCCCCCGACATGCAGCTCGATACGAGTTTTCATGCTAAGAATCCCCATAAGGTAGTACTCTTTGTAGAGCATGATGTCTACTACAAGCAAGCTCAGACCAACCCCGATTATAGGGCTGCCAAAGAGCGTATTTCGTCACTGCTCCCTCCTGCCTCTAACAAATGTCTTTGTGGCATTACCGTACGGGGCGGTATTGTAAGGATAGACGGGAAGAAATCCTGGGTGATTGACATAGAGCAACTCCCCACTATAGCCGCCTTGGTACTCTACCGAGACAAAGGAAAGCCAGAGGTGGTGACCGATCCCAAGCAGTATGAGAAACGCTTACGCAAAATGTGGAAAGACTCTCAATAAAAAATCTCTTCCCCACGGGGGAAGAGACTTTCGTATTGTAAAAACTAAGAAAAGAATTATTTTAATTCTACTTCTGCACCAGCTTCTTCTAGTGATTTCTTAAGGTTTTCAGCATCAGCTTTAGAAATACCTTCTTTCACTTTAGAAGGAGCACCATCCACTACTTCTTTAGCTTCTTTTAGTCCAAGACCAGTAAGGTCTTTTACTAATTTCACTACTGCCAATTTGTTAGCTCCTGCATTTTTGAGGATTACATCAAATTCAGTTTTTTCAGCAGCAGCTTCTCCAGCGCCAGCAGCAGGGCCAGCAGCTACAGCTACAGCAGCAGCTGCAGGTTCTATACCATACTCATCTTTAAGGATTTGAGCAAGCTCGTTTACTTCCTTAACTGTCAAATTTACTAATTGTTCTGCGAAATTTTTCAAATCTGCCATTTCTATCGTTTTTTAATGGTTTATAAATAAATTAATGTGTGTGTCTTACTGACGTTCAGAGAGTGTTTTAACAATTCCTGCAATTTTTCCGCCTCCTGATTTAAGAGCTGAAATAACGTTCTTAGCAGGCGATTGCAAGAGTGAAATGATATCTCCGATAAGTTCTTCTCTAGACTTGATAGCCACAAGAGTATCCAATTGGTTATCACCTACGAATACAGCTTCTTCTATATAAGCACCTTTGAGAAGGAGTTTGTCGGATTTCTTCTTGAAAGCCTGGATGAGTTTTGCAGGAGCGTTACCTACTTCAGCGAACATAAGGGAAGTATTTCCTTTAAGTACGGAAGGAAGTTCTCCAAAGTTCTTATCGGAAGCCTCCATTGCTTTGGCAAGGAAAGTATTTTTTACTACCGATAATTTTATATTAGCTTTAAAACAAGCGCGACGAAGGTCGGAAGTTTCTTTTGCATTAAGGCCGGTGAGGTCTGCCAGATAGATTACATGGTTGGCTGCTAACTGTGCGGTTAAATCCTCTATTATTACTGATTTTTCTTCTTTTGTCATAATTTTCTTTTTTAACTACGTTGTTAGACTACTTTTGTATCTACTGCCACACTCGGACTCATAGTGCTTGAAAGGTAAATAGATTTTACGTAAGTACCTTTAGCGGTGGTTGGTTTTAGCTTAATGAGGGTTTGGATCAGCTCATTGGCATTCTCAGTGAGTTTTTCAGCAGAGAAAGATACTTTACCGATAGCGGCATGTACGATCCCTGTTTTATCCACACGGAAGTCAATCTTACCAGCTTTTACCTCTTGTACGGCCTTACCGATTTCCATAGTTACGGTACCAGTCTTAGGGTTAGGCATAAGCCCACGAGGACCAAGTACACGACCCAAAGGCCCTAACTTACCCATTACAGCTGGCATGGTTACGATCACATCTACATCTGTCCAGCCGTCTTTGATTTTTTGTAGGTACTCGTCCAATCCTACATAGTCAGCGCCAGCGGCTTGTGCTTCAGCTTCTTTGTCTGGAGTAACCAAAGCAAGTACGCGTACATCTTTACCAGTTCCGTGAGGAAGAGTCACCACACCACGTACCATTTGGTTTGCTTTACGAGGGTCTACTCCTAATCTTACTGCGATATCCACAGAGGCGTCAAATTTTGTAAAAGAGATTTCTTTTATTTTCTTGCTTGCCTCTGCAAGGCTATATAGTTTGTCAGCTTCTATTTTAGATAAAGCCTCTTTGTATTTCTTTGTTAGTTTTGCCATAGTCCGTCAATTAAAAAGGTTTATCTCCAGTGATTGCGATACCCATAGAGCGCGCAGTACCTGCCACCATACTCATAGCCTTCTCAATAGTGAAAGCACTAAGGTCAGGCATTTTATCTTCAGCGATAGCACGTACTTGATCCCAAGTGATATTGGCTACCTTTTTACGGTTAGGCTCACCAGAGCCTCCCTTAGCTTTGGCTGCTTCCAAGAGTTGAACTGCCGCAGGTGGGGTCTTGATCACAAATTCAAAAGATTTGTCTTTGTATACGGAGATCACCACTGGTAATACTTTACCTGGCTTGTCCTGTGTGCGTGCATTGAATTGCTTACAGAACTCCATGATGTTAACTCCAGCAGCCCCCAAGGCAGGTCCAACCGGTGGCGAAGGATTCGCAGCACCTCCCTTAACTTGTAGTTTAACTACTTTGTGTAATTCTTTTGCCATTGTTCAACTTTAATTTATAATTCTATAATATATTCTTTCTTAATAGGCGAATTGCCATTCGCCTCTACATGCGGCCAATTGTCTTTTCTATGTGGGCGAATTGCCATTCGCCCCTACAGTAGGGCCATTTGCTGTTTATATTTTCTCCACTTGAGTATAGCTAAGTTCAAGTGGGGTTTTTCTTCCAAAAATTTTAACAATTACCTCCAGCTTGCGTTTTTCCTCATTAACCTTTTCCACATTTCCTGTAAAGCCATTGAAAGGTCCGTCTATTACTTTGACTGATTCTCCTACGGCATAAGGAATTGCTACAACTTCTACCTTTTCTTGCAATTCGTCTACGATACCGAGCATACGGTTCACTTCGGATTTACGGATAGGAGTAGGAGCACCGCCCTTCGTTTCGCCTAAGAAGCCTATCACTCCTGATATACCTTTGATTATATGGGAAATCTCTCCAGAGAGGTCAGCCTTAATCATTACATAGCCAGGGAAGAAGACTCTTTCTACATTAATCTTTTTCCCGTTGCGTAGTTGTGGCACCTTTTCGGTAGGAACCAGTACTTGTTCTACATAGTCAGCATAACCAAGGCGGCTAATTTCGGACTCTATGTAGTTCTTTACTCTGTTCTCTTGGCCACTTACAGCACGTACTACATACCACTTTTTTTCAAGGACTGCCATTTAGAAAATTTTAAATATCTGTGCTATGAAGCTCTCAAATATGAAATCAACTCCAGCGATAAATAAGGAAAATACAACGGAGAAAATAGTTACTACCCACAGTAGGCGTTGCGCCTCGGCAAAGGGTGTCCAAGTAACATTCTGTGTCAATTCTGTGTAAGATTCTCTGATATAGTTTATCATTACTTTCCGTTTTATTAAGTTTGTAAAAAACTATCTTGGCACGGGTGGAGGGATTCGAACCCCCATCAACGGTTTTGGAGACCGCTATTCTACCCTTGAACTACACCCGTATAAAAAGAGTTTTGTTGCCAAAACCCTTTTTGAAACATTTAATATTATGAAATCAAGATTTCTTAGTCAAGGATTTCAGTTACCTGACCAGCACCTACGGTACGACCTCCTTCACGGATAGCGAAGCGAAGACCTACGTTAAGAGCGATAGGTTGTAGCAATTCTACAGTAATGGTAAGGTTATCCCCAGGCATTACCATATCTACACCTTCAGGAAGGTTGATAGTACCAGTAACGTCGGTTGTACGTACGTAGAACTGAGGACGGTAGTTATTGTGGAATGGAGTGTGACGTCCACCTTCTTCTTTTTTCAAGATATACACCTCAGCTTTGAATTTAGCGTGTGGTTTTACAGAACCTGGTTTGCAGATTACCATACCACGACGGATATCTTTTTTGTCGATACCACGAAGCAATAGACCTACGTTATCACCAGCTTCACCACGGTCAAGGATTTTCTTGAACATTTCTACCCCAGTGATAGTAGAGGTAAGCTTATCAGCACCCATACCGATGATTTCAACAGCATCACCTGTGTTAGCGATACCAGTTTCGATACGTCCTGTAGCTACAGTACCACGACCAGTGATAGTGAACACGTCCTCGATAGGCATCAAGAATGGTTTATCAATATCACGTTGTGGAAGCTCGATCCAGTTATCTACTGCATCCATAAGCTGCATTACAGTATCTACCCATTTTTGTTCGCCGTTAAGCGCTCCAAGAGCAGAACCTTGGATTACAGGGCCATTATCACCATCGTAGTCATAGAAAGAAAGAAGTTCACGTACTTCCATTTCTACAAGTTCCAATAGTTCAGGGTCGTCCACCATATCCACTTTGTTAAGGAACACAACGATACGAGGAATACCTACCTGGCGACCAAGAAGGATGTGCTCACGAGTTTGTGGCATAGGCCCGTCGGTAGCAGCTACCACAAGGATAGCACCGTCCATCTGAGCAGCACCAGTAACCATGTTCTTTACATAGTCGGCGTGTCCTGGACAGTCCACGTGTGCATAGTGACGGTTCTTAGTTTGATATTCTACGTGTGAAGTGTTGATGGTAATACCACGCTCTTTTTCTTCAGGAGCGTTATCAATAGAGTCGAAACTTCTCGCTTCGGAGAGACCTGCATCAGCCAATACTTTAGTAATAGCAGCAGTCAAGGTTGTTTTTCCGTGGTCAACGTGTCCAATAGTACCAATGTTAAGGTGCGGTTTGGAGCGGTCAAAATTCTCTTTTGCCATGTTTAAATAATTTTAATCTTAGTTATAGAAAATCAATATATAAAGGTATGTTATTATATACTACAAAAGAGCCAATGACGAGATTTGAACTCGTGACCTCTTCCTTACCAAGGAAGCGCTCTACCCCTGAGCTACATCGGCTTTTCAAGAGCGGGAGACGAGGTTCGAACTCGCGACATTCAGCTTGGAAGGCTGACGCTCTACCAACTGAGCTACTCCCGCTTTTTAATACAATATGTCTTTCAAAATAGTGGGGAGAACAGGATTCGAACCTGTGAAGGTGAAAACCAGCAGATTTACAGTCTGCCCTCGTTGGCCGCTTGAGTATCTCCCCTCAAGTTAAAAATCAACAAATAACGATAAACATCGAGCCGGTAGAGGGATTCGAACCCACGACCCCGAGATTACAAATCACGTGCTCTGGCCAACTGAGCTATACCGGC
>NZ_ALNN01000043.1:0-3727 GCF_000293175.1 Capnocytophaga sp. CM59 | reverse complement strand
TTTAAAGAAGCTAGATATTCTTCGCAATCTAAGTCTGTTTTAAAGCGTTCAGTAAACTCTAAGAGGCTTTGTCCCTTGAATAATTCCATAATACATTAATTTAAGTTTCGCCAGCTCTGTAACTTATTGATATTCAAAAACCTCCCCCTACCCCCCTCCAAAGGGGGAATGAGATAGTTTATGATTCTCAAGAAGTTAGAGAGAGGATATTTTCCAGATTGATAGACAATTTTTATCTTTTTCAACGAATTTATTCCCCCTCTCGGAGGGGGCAAGGGGGAGGTTTATTTTGCAATATATTGATTATTCACTAATTACAAATCTAATTATAACTTAAAAATGACCTGAGAAACTTAAATACATTAATTTTCAGAGTGTAAATATATGAAATTATTTTGACACCTCAATATTTTTATTTTTGCAATCCCATTCCATTTCCTCTCTATTAAATCTTTCCATCATTGTCTTACGGCTTCCGAGGCAAAACTTCGTGTGCAGCGGTTTGCTCATCAGCATTAGAAGCTGCCAACTCAAAAATTATATCACGGCTCTGTAAAGATATAATCAAATCTTTCATCCTCTTCACCAAACGCTGCTCTATATCTTTTTGCGTACTCTTGTTTTGAAATCTGTTTTCCAGAAATTGCATCTATAAAATAATATAGATCACAATTTCTTTCTGAACAAACTATCAGATGATCCTTTTCTCTTTGTTGTTTTTCTTTTTTTGCTAATTCTATATATTTCTCTTTTTTTGCTAATTCTATATATTTCTCTAAACATTTATCTTTTGGGTAACCATCTTTTATGATAGCAACCCACATATTCATTTTTTCTACATAATTTAATCGAAATCCAAAATAATTTGTTCCTCTAATATCAACAATTCTACCTTTTCCAGTTTTAAGGTTGATATGTCCTTTCTTTTCCAAGAATTGTAAAATATAAGGATATTTAATTTTCTTGAATTTCTTATCTTCATCTACAATTCTTTTAACGCCTTTTTTATTGTAATAAACAGATTTTCCGATAAGTACATTTTCTCCTATAAAATGCTTGATGCTTTTAATTTTTCCATTCGGATAATAATCTTTACGGCGTGTTATAAAAGAAGGGGAGGGCAAACTTTCCTCTATATACCCCCCTTCTTCTTTGTCAAAATATATATCATAAACTCTGCACCCTTCTTTCATATATACCTCTTTCAATAATACCCCCCTTTTATGTTCAAGCTCTTTAGCGAGCTTAAAATCAAACGTTTCATTTTTAGGTTGTGCTATTACATAGGAAGCATACAAATATAGTAATACTAAAAATACTCTCATAATTGCTCATTAATTATTCTATTTAATATTTCTTTTATTGCGGGGTTTATTAATTTCCATTGCCATTGATAGAGAGCAACTCCTTCGTTTAGATAATCCATCACATTATCTGTTTCTTCCCCTTTATAAATAAAGTCATCACTATTCTTTTCAAAAGTATGATCTAACCCAATACTGTGCAAAACTTCGTGTGCAGCAGTTTGCTCACCAGCGTTTAAGAAGCAAAAAGAGCACTTATTCCTATCCCTGCGCCAAAGCCTTCATCAAACTTACACTCTCCCCAAGCTGTTGTGGCTAATAGGAAGAGTTGCTGATCAACAGAGGTCTATAACGTGGTCTTAGCAAGGTCGCGCTTCTCTATCAGTGCCTTGAAGTCTATGGGAGTTTTGTAGTAAGTGCCTTTCATTTATCTTATAACTTCTAATTCTTTTTTACCTTTTGGGCGATATAAATATATAGGGAAAATTCTTACTTTTTTTCTATTTTCCTCTTCATATCTTCCTACTAGTACAGGCTCTCCTTTACAACGAGGACATTTCATTGCTGTAAATAATAATGTGACTACTCTATCTTCACAATAATAAACCAACTCTTCATTATCAATTGAAGTCATATTAAAATTCTGTAGAGTTCCATCAAATGCAGCTGTATAAAATTTTGCAATATCCTTACTTTCTTTTTCTGTCATAAATAAAGCTTGAGCTACTTCTTTTTCTTTATATAAAATACTCTCTTCAAATTTATTTTCTTCTTTATTGATAATCATATTTCTAAGTTCATTAAACTTGTTTAGAACTTCTTTTTTTAGATTTAAGCTATCAGATAAATCAAATTTTTCTCCATCTTCCCATCCTTTTAATTGATATGGGACATTAGCCTGAAATGTTCCACAATATTCTACATAAGGTTTTCCCATATCTACAAATATATTTTTTCCTGTTTCTTTTTCTTTTTTTAGTGGAACTTCGAAATCTATCACAGGTGTAGAAATCTTTTCAATATCTCCATTATCTTTAAAACGAATAGCTTGTATTTTTAATTGGACTCTTGCCCATCCTTCTATCATTTTTTGTGGAATTCCATTGATGTGTATAGGAAAAATTCTAATTTTCCAAGATTGTAAACCACTCTTTAAAATTTCTGTATTTATGGGGACACTTGCGCTTAAGGCACCATTTCCCAATCCATAATATCTCTCAATAGGGAAGCCATTAATTAGTATTTCAAAATTACAACCTCCTATAAAATACTCTGCTTGATAACTAATAGCTTGCTCATGATATTTAACTTCTTTATATAAATTTGCTATTTTTTCCATTTTTATTCTTTCTTTACAACTTAAAAATGTTAAAATAGCTATAGCTAATAAATATACTTTTTTCATAAATTAGATACTTTACCTACGTATAATTACAAATTCATCACTACCTTGGGGTAAATATAATAAAATAGGGTAGGGAGCTGCTCCATAAGTTGTTCCTTTACTTATTAAAGGACTCCAACCTTTTATATCTAATGGAGAGTAATTATTAAATTCTTTAGTATGTGTTTTTCTCTCCAAAGTTACTAACTTCCCTTCTGCATAAAGTTTTAACTCATAATCCTCCAAGGGTATCATTGTTCCTTTACTATATTCTTCTACATCTTCCTTTATTTCCTCTAAATCTTTTTCTATTCGTTTTTCTGAAAGATAATCAAAAATACAAACTTCATCAAATCTTTTTTGAATCAGTTTCATCCACTCTTCTGAATTCCCGTCATTAAGTATCTTTCTGATCTTTGATGAAATGCTACTACCTTTTTCTCCAATTCTTTTTTATCCCATTTACGAAGGTCTTGCCCCTTACTCCAACCTTCTAATTCATAAGGCAAATCTGTAATTTCTACTTCCCATTCTTGCTCAAAGTAAGGTACATCAATTGTGGGGGCTGTAATAGGCAAAGGTTTATCTTCATAGTTTAATATCTCATCGGTCTCTTTATTGCGTATATAACTGCCAAATGATATATTCGAATTTTTAATATCTTTAGATGCTATTAGTTTTTCTCCAGCTTTAAAGGCTGGAAATATCCTCAATTTTACCTTATATTTCCCATTTTTTAATATATATGGGTTCATATCTACACCACTATTTGCTCCTACATAATCACAATCTGCTTTTATATCATTGATATAAAGTTCGTAAGGTACGCGCATTGAAAGAGCTATAATATAAGTGATCTGTTTCTCCAAGGGTATTTGTTGTATTTTCATTTCTCCTGTATTTTGTGCATTATTACAATTCAACAGTAAGATAGCCAATGTCAAGATTATATTTTTCATAAATTAGATACTTTACCTACGTATAATTACAAATTCATCACTACCTTGGGGTAAATATAATAAAATAGGGTAGGGAGCTG